>JASFSD010000016.1:0-15078 GCA_050114575.1 Gammaproteobacteria bacterium
GATCATCGTCTCCGCGGCGGCGAGCGCGTCGCCGTCTACCCCGTGTTCGAACGACTCGATATTTCGCCCATCACCCGGCTCAGGCCGAAACCTCTGCGCGAGCCGAAATTCATACTCGACGTGCATCTCGGCAGGCTGGCGCGCTATCTGCGGCTGCTCGGCTTCGACACCGTTTATACGAACGACCTCGAGGATGCGGAGATCGCAGCGCGAGCGAAAACTGAACAGCGGATCGTGCTGACGCGCGACCGCGGCCTGCTCAAGCGCAGCGAGGTCACACACGGGCACTGGTTGCGCAGCACGGCGCCGCGCCGGCAGCTCACCGAAGTGGTCGCTGCGCTCGATCTCGGCAGCCGGATCACGCCGTTTTCGCGCTGCATGGTATGCAACGGGCTCCTCGAGCAGATTCCGGAGACCGCCGTGCGGCACGAGCTGCCCGAAGGAATCCGCGGTCGCTACCCCGCGATCACGCGGTGCCCGGATTGTCGGCGACTCTACTGGCCCGGCAGCCACTACGCACGACTGTCGAAGCTGCTCAGCAAGCTTGGGGGCTGATCTCGAACTCGAACTCCGACCACCCGGCAGGCATACCGCCCGGGTCGAAACGCTGCTCGACGAATTTCGCCCGGTTGTCCACGCCGACGGTCAACACGGTCGTGCAGCGCGTACCGAACTCCGAGCCGACCACGAACATCGATTCGGCCGCCCGCTCGGGCGGTCCACTGGCCCCGGGGCCGCTCAAGGTTCCGATCAGACATTGCGCCGGGTCGTCACCGTCCGCCGCACCGGCCATGGCCTGCTCGAGCACCGCCACCTTGGTCCACTGCAAACCGGGCGCATTGTTGCTGAATACATGAACACCGAAACCCAGTTCCTTGGAGGCGTTGCGGTTGCTGAGGAAAAACAGCTCTGCAGCATCCCCGAGCACGAGGTTGAACGGTCCATAGCGATCCAGACCGACTCCAGCCGCGTAAGCCGAAGGCGTCTCGGACCCCTCGAGAAAACCGGTAACCAGCGCCCCGCGCGAGCGCTCGGCGGGCCGACCACGGCCGCCCTCGAAGACATTGGTCACGGCCGCGAACCGGCCCGAGCCCGTAACACCGAGCCAGGTGCCCCCTGCCTCGAGATCACGCCCTGCGAGCAGGGATCCGGTCCCCGCCCACCAGTCGGCGGCTGCAGCCGGCCGTGCGTAGCGTTCATCCCTGTTGGCGGCAACGATCAACGGGTACCTGCTCGAGACCCGATGACCGATCGCAACAATGCACATAGGCGCCACCGTCCATCATCCACTGCCTTTGCAGGTGACAATGGAAACAGGGAACGGACCGATTTGGTAGAGGCGTCGAGTCGCCGACCACGGATCAGACCGTGGTCGGCGAAATCGTCGGAATCAGCCCTCGCCGGCTGGAGTCGCCTTGGTTCGTGTCGTCGACTTCTTCTTCGAAGATCTGACTGCCGGCGCCTTGGTCGGCTTGGCAGCAGCCTGAGCAGGCTTCCCTCCTGCAGCGCTCCCGGTCTTTGCCTTCGCCGCTGCAGCGCTCGTAGACTTCTTCGCCTTCCTGGCCGTCGGCGCTTTGGAAGTGCCTGCCGGCTTCGGTGCCGGCTTGGCCGGCGTTGCCGCCTCCGCCACGAACATGTCGGAAAACGCCTTCTGCTGTTGCAGAAGCTTCTCCGAGAAGGCGAAGCCCGCATCGGAAATACTGCGTAACAGGGACACGCCGGCCATGGCTCCCGCCGGGCGCGGCGCCCATTGGTTCACCGCCGTCACGTATTTCAGGAAACTCTCCTGCCCCTTCTCGAGGGCGCTCAGATAACGGTCGCCGGTCTCTTCGGCAATTTTGACGTAGTTCGACATCAGCTTTCTCCTCTTCCTTGGACAACTAACAAACGAAGGCCCGCGGTTGCCGGCATCGGGCCCGCCGCTCAAGCCGACTGCCTGAGCGGCTCCCCGCTCCGGCTTCGCAACCACTCGCCTACTTCGGGCCAGAGCCCTCGATGGGCGGCCTCGCTCAACATCAGGCCGAGATGGCCTGTCGGAAAAATCAGCTCGCTCGCGTCGCGGCTGCCGACGACGCTGGCAAAGCGCACGCTGCGGTCGGCCGGGACGAGCGCATCCCTCTCTCCGGCGATCACCAGGACCGGGCAACTGATCCGCTTGAGATCCACCCTGCGTCCGCCGATTCGCAGCCGGCTCTCGAGCAGATTCGAATCCGGCAGCACCTCGCAAACGATCTCGCGAAACAACCGCCCCGCGAGCGGCACATCACTCGCGAGCCAGGGTCGGATCGCCCGTAGCAGCTCGGCCGGCGACTCGAGAACGTGCTCGGCCAGTTCCGGCTCGCCGAGGTCGCGGGCGAGGTGAGCTGCAATCTGGAACGGGTCCTGCATTCGAAAATTGAGCGCGGCAGCGACCATCCATGCCGGGACATTGCCATAGGCGAGGACGAGCTGACCGGCCGCAACCGGACCGAGCGGCGGATCGATCTCGAACGGCGCGGCGAATGTCACGAGGTTCTGCACGCGTCCTGGATGCTGCGCGGCAAAGATCGCCGAGAGCAGCCCGGCGCAGCAGCAGCCGACCAGTGACACCTGAGTCACGCCCTCTCTCTCACAGACGAGATCGATGGCGCGGGCGAGCTCCTGGTTCACGTAGTCGTCGAGACCGCAGTCGGCATCTTCGAGTCCGGGCGGAAGCCAGTCTGTCAGATAGACCCTGAAACCCTGACGCAGAAAGCTCCGAACCACACTGCGCTCGGGAAGCAGGTCGAGCACATAGGGTCGCTTGATCATCGGGTACACGAGCAGGACGGGCGTCAGCTCAGGCCGATGATCCTCCGGCGCGTAATAGCGAAGACGCAACAGATGCGTTTCGTCGATCAGCTCGAAAGGCGTCTTCGGCCTCGGGTCGTGGACCCAGAGATCGAGCTCGAGATTTCGTTGTGCTTCTGTAGCCATCCGTTTGCGATGCCACCTGGCCGTACGCCGATCGAGGGCGGCAAAAATTCAAGTTTATGACCGGGACGGTGACCGATTGATGACAGCGTCCTCGGTCGAACAATCGCCCCGGCCGCAGCCGAGGCGCCAGAAGTAGAATCAGGCGATTGCGACCACGTTACTTTGAGTCCAGCCTGGCTCGAGGAAACGACCAATCCGCTCGGACAGATGCTTGGCGTCGTCGATCAGAAACAAATGCCCTGCACGCTCGACGATATCGAGCGTCGCGTTCGGAATACGGCTCGCGAGAATCTCGGCATTGATGACGGGAATCAGAGGATCATCTTCGCCCGAAATGACGAGCGTATCGTGAATAATCTTGTCCAGGAAGTGCCAGCTCGACCAGCACATGCCACCGAGAATCTGCAGCGCGTAACCGAGTGACGATGGCGGAAACTTGCGGCGCGTGGACATCATGCGATGCCTGACGTCCATGTTGCGGCCCGTTCTGCCGCCGTAGAGCGCCGCAGCCGTCCGATTGAAATAGGTCGGCGAGTAGTAGCGAAACGGCGTCGCCAGAGCGAACATGGCCTGAGGCGACCCCGGCACCGCGCCGATGCCGAAATTTGTAGCGGCGAGGACGAGCCGCCGGACTCGATCGGGATGCTGGTAGGCAAACTCCTGAGCGATTGCGCCGCCGTAGGAATAGCCCAGCACATCGGTGCACTCGATGCCGCGATTATTCAACACGGCAGCGGCCAGATGCGCCATGGACGAAACCCTCATCGGCCGGCTCGGGGTACTCGAACGCCCGGTACCGGGCGCATCGAACAGGACTACCCTTCGATCCGGAAAGCGCGCAGCAAACGGAGCCCACATGTCCGTATTGGCGCCGAGACCGTTGATCAGCAACAGCGGCTCGCCCTCACCTCGCTCCTGAACATGGATTCTCAGGTGCCGCCAGGTGAAGTATTCGTTAAGCATGTTGTTGTTCCCCAATCGGTGCGCCCAGGAACTGCACCGTGCGTTCCCAGAGCGTCTGAGCCGACCGCCCCGCGACGATTCCGACATGGCCACCGGGCAGGCGGATGACATCGGCATGCGGCACGATCGTGCTGATCGCGTCGACGGCATCCGCCGGCGCGATCGTGTCTTTTGCTGCAGAGACGGACATGACCGGCATCGTGACGTTCGCGATATCGACGGCCTTGTCGCCGACCCGGGTCCTGCCTGTCATGAGCTCGTTCTTGCCCGGTCCGAACTGGCGATATAGCTCAGCCAGCAGCCGTCCGGGCGCCGGCACGACGTCGTCGACCCAGGACGCCATCGTACGCACGTCGCGCAACCGCTCTACCGGCGAATCGAGCCGGTTCCAGAGATCGCTGACACGCCCGATCACGCTGTTCGAGCCCGGCGAAAGCATCTCGAACCAGCTCTTGACCTCGACCGCAGGCACGAGCCGCGGATTCTCGAAGCTCTCGCCCGCAAGCCCCATGCGATGCGCGATCCAGGAAATCCCGCCTTCGTAGTCACCGTCGACCATTGTCGTGAGCAGCGCCAGCCGAGCCACCGTCTCCGGGTACAGCGCTGCATACAGGAGCGAAAGCGTTCCGCCGAGGCAGTAGCCGACGATGCTGACCTTCTGGTCCTCCCGCGTGCGGGACACCTCGCGAACACAGCGGCGAATGAGCCCGTCGACGTAATAGGCGAGATCGCAGAATCGGTCTTCGCTCGCGGGCTCACCGAAATCGGCAATGTAGACATCGTAGCCCGCACCTGCCACATAGCCCGCGAACGTGCGGCCCGGAAGCAGGTCGACGATGAAGTAGCGGCTGACGGGAGCAGGGATGAACAGGACCGGCGGACCGACGCGGGGATTGCCGTCGTCGTCGAGCAAGCGCAGCAGCCGGAGTTTGTTCTCCCGATATATGACGGTAGCCGGCGTGGCACCTTTGCCGTAATGCCCGGGCGTCGTGAGAACTTCCCGCAACCGCTTGAGCCGGGCGCGACTTTGCTCGGAAAGCGCCAGCAGCGCTTCGAGCTCCCGTTCGTGAGCGGGCTCGTTCAACCCTCTCCGCGGTTGAAATCCGCCGGAGCTTGATAGGACTGCGCTTCCTCGGGCGGAGGCGCGGAGTCGGTTTCGTGCGGAACAGCCGCGCCGACTGATGCCGGCGCCGGCGTCGTCACCGGCTTTGCTTCCGCAAGCTTTCGGGTCAGATCCTCGACCGCCACCTTCAGATCGGCGACGTCGCCCTGCAGCAGATGCAAGGCATGCAGCAACAGATCGATGCGATCGTCCGCAGCGGCTGCCTCGTCCTCTTCCTCGGACGGCTCGGTTCCGGGATACGGCTTACCTGCCAGCAGGGATCCCCGCATGGCGTTGCCCAGGTGAACGAGGAATTCGTCGTTCTTGACCATCGAGTCGAAATACTCGGTGGCCATTTTCTGCCACTCCTGCTGATCCTTGATCCACTTCTCGACCAGGGTCGGCTCCGATGGGGCTTTTTCCTCGCTCATGGCGTGATATTAAAGCTTGCGCCCGGCCGAAGCACTCCCTGTGCAACCGACCGGGCGCAATCAGGAGCTGCTCGTTACTCTTGGGGGGAAGTGGCAGCGAACAGCTTTTCAGCGAACTTTTTCTGCTGCTTCAGCAGCTTGCTCGCAAAAGCAAAATTAGCCTCGGTGATCTCCGCCATGGTCGGCAGCTCGGGCGCGAAATGCGGCGCCGGCATCTGCGGCATGGTGGAAGCCATCTGCGTATACGGCGTAATGCTCTTCAGAAACGTATCCTGCGCCTCAGCCAGCGCCGAGAGGTACTGGTCACCCGCGTTAGTCGCGAACTTGGCAAACTCTGACATCAGTTGAGTCCTTATTTGGGGTAGATGATCCTACAACGATGCGTAGTATGCTACGCACCTGCGGGCTGTGTCAAGCATTTTTTCGCGTCAGGATGCCTCGGCCAGCGACGGGTCTTTTTCGGCCTTCGCCAGAAAATCGGCCAGCGCCAGATTGACGCGATTCGCGTGTGCGGAGATAGCCGCGGCGACGGCATCGGCCTCGCCGCTCTTCAGCGCGTTCGTCAGGCCCTTGTGGTCGTCGAACACCTCGCGAATCGACGGCGGCGCCACCTCGAGCACGCGCCGCATGAGCTCCGGCAGATCCATCGAGTTGTAGATCTCGAACAGAGCCGGGTTGCGCAGCAGTCCGAGAAAGATCCGATGAAACGCATCATCTGCGCGGATATAGCGCGCGACCTGCGCCGCGCCGCGGCCGCGCACCAGCGGCGTGAACGCGCGCAGCCGGCCGACCAGCGCTTCACGCTGCGCCTCGACCTTGAGCGCCCCGCCGAGCGACTGCGTGATGCCGATCTCGAGCGCCGCCCGAGCATCGAGTGCCTGCACCAGCGAATCGACGTCTCCGGCCAGATCCTCCTGCTCCTGGGCGAAGCCGATGGAGAGATCCTCGACCACACCACCGGGACGCAGCTCGTCGATCGATTCGGCCGCGTCCTGCTCGAGGATTCGGCGGACCCGGACGGCCGTCTGCTTGCCCCAGGACTTGATCGCCTCGAGCGCGCCGTTGGCGTCGCCCGCGGCCAGCGAGTCGATCAGAAACTCATGGAAGTAGACGATGTTTTCCACGGCGACATTCTCATCCTTGAGCGCCGCGCGATAGAGCTGGCGCAGCTTCAGGCTCTCGAAACCGGCGTTGAGGTGCTCGTTCTCGGCGAGGCCGATAACGGCCGCGTGATACTCCTTGTTGGCGAGCAGGAAGGCGTCACGGTCCACGAAATGATCGTCGTCCGTCAGCTGCTCGAGCATGGCATGCAGCTTGTCGTAGAGCATCTCGATCGTCGGCAGCGGTAGAAACCCGCGACTCAGACGCAGCCACACGGCACCGGCCTCGAGCACGGCGCGCGCCTCCACGGCGGCGCGAAGCTGTGGATAAGAGACCGTAGCGAACTCGGTCTCCGCGGCCTCCATGCGCATCGCCTCCTCGCGCGAGGTGGGCTGCAACAGCCGCCGCATGATCTTGCCGCTGGTCGTCTTCGGCAGCTCGTCCATGATTTCGACGAAACGCGGGTATTTGTAGGCAGCGAGGTGCTCGCGAGTGAACGCCTTGATTTCCTCCGGAGTCACCGAGTGGCCGGGCTTCAGGCTGACGACCGCCTTGATCGTCTCTCCGCGGTACTGGTCCGGCACGCCGACGACAGCCGCCTCGCGGACGGCCGGATGCTCGTACAGCACCTCCTCGACCTCGCGCGGCCAGACCTTGAAGCCCGAGGCCACGATCATGTCCTTGGAGCGGTCGACGAGGTAGAACCAGCCTTTGTCGTCCATGAAACCGACATCGCCGGTCTTGAGGCCATTCTCCGTGATCGTCTTCTCGGTCTCTTCGGGCTTCTGCCAGTATCCCGGCACGATCTGCGGACCGGCGATGTAGAACTCGCCGACCTCCCCGGGCTCCGCCTCCGACCCCGAGTCCGTGATCACCTTGACGTGCGTGTTGGGAACGGGCACACCGACCGACATTGCGCCCGTATGCGGGTCGATCGGCGGAATCGCACCGAACGGCGTCGCGTGCGTCGGCGAAGTCGCCTCGGTCAGGCCGTACATCGGATGAATGCGTGCCCCCGTGCGGCCATGCCAGTCCTCGAGGACGGCCGGTGGCGTCGGCGCACCGCCCGTGTAGACCTTGGTCAGCGATGAGAGATCGTTCCTGCCCATCGCGTCATCGTTGAGGATCGCGATGAAGGCCGTGACCGCGGAGACGGTGAAAGTCGCTTTGTGGCGCTCGACGAGCCGGCAGGCTTCCGCGGCGTCGAACCGATAGAAGAGAATCAGAGGCGCGCCCGTCAGAAAGGCCAGCGTGACGTGGCCAATCAGGCCCGTGACATGGAAAAGCGGCGCAAGACCCAGGATGACATCGGAATCGTCGAGATCCATCCAGGCCTCGTAGACCGAGGTGGCAAACACGACGTTGCCGTGAGTGTTCATCGCGCCTTTCGGCTCGCCCGTCGTGCCGGAGGTATAAACCATGAAGGCGATGTCGTCGGGCTCCAGCTGCTTGTGCCTCGGTTCCTGGCCCTCGAACTGCGCCGCGAGCTCGAACAGATCCGGCACGCCGGCGGCGCGATTGCGCGTCATGCCGACAAGTACTTTCGGCAGCTCGGCGCGCTCGTCGAGATACTCGAGCGGCGACGTCGTGATCGTATGCTCGACCGAGGTATGCGGCAGCGCGAGCTGTGCGACATCGTGGTAGAGGTCTTCCTGGCAGACCAGGATCCGGCACCCTGACGCCCGCAGAATCTTGGCGAGCTCCTTGTCCCGCAGCATGGGATTGCAGGGAACGATGACGGCGCCGCACTTCCACGCGGCGAGCACCGTGATCATGACCTGCGGAATGTTCTGCAGGTACATGGCAATCCGATCACCGTGGCGGATGTCCCATTCGCGGAAGGCGCAGGCCAGCGCGTCCGAGGCGGCGTCGATCTCGGCCGCCGTCAGAGTCCTTTCGAAGTAATGGCAGATCGGAGCGTCCGGGCGCATCGCAAGCGTTGCCCGAAACATGTCGAGACCGGTTGCCGACTCAGGATGAATCGTCGGCGGTACCGAGCGGTAGAGTGCTAACCAGGGTTGTTGCGGGGAATCGTCCATCTGAAACCTCGTCCGTTGTTCACCTGCGCTCCGCCCCCCGCGGCACAGATAGCCCCACTGAGACCGAATACTCAAGTTCGGCCAGCGGCCGGGCGCGCATTCTAGTCTTTTCCGATGAAAGATCGATAGACGCTGAGCAGTGACTCCTTCTGCGCATCGTCGAGCTTGGTGTCGAGCTGGATAGCCTGCTCGACCGTCGGACGACCCTCTTCGTCCTCGTCGATAATCCCGAGCATCATGTAGAGCTGCCGCGGTTCGAGCCGGAAAGCCTGGGCCAGTGCTTTCACGACCTGCGGCGAGGGCATGTAATTGCCGCGCTCGAGCTGGCTCAGGTAGGAATCGGAAACCCCTGACATCCGCGCCAGATTCCTCTGCGAGACCTGCGCGAGCCGCCGCTGGGCACGGACGAACTCGCCGAAGGCGCGCAGCATTTCATCGTTCTTTTCCTGCATCTTGAGATTCTAATCCGACGCCGCGTCCTCGCGCCAACGCGGGTTGTCCCGGGCAAACGAGCTGACCGGGAACCATTTCTTGAGGCGCTTGGTATGGGCAACCGATCCTCCGACCTTGAGCCGCCCATCCTCACAGGCCGCGAGCAGGCCCGTGTCGCCCCACCAGATCTCCGAGAGCGTGCGCAGGGTCGAGCGCAGATAGACGTCGACCTCGTGGCCCGGATTCTCATCACAGACTTCTCGCTTTTCTTCGTGCACGACGATGTACTGGCGCTGCCCTTCCTCGAGATCCGTGAAAGTGAACTGGATGACCGTGTCGCCTGCAGGAAGATTCTCCGTCTTCAGAAAGACGGCGATCTCGCGCAGCAGCACGACCATGTTCATGCGCTCCTCGGTCAGCCCGTCGTAGACCCATTGCATGCCCCACTTCCCGATCGCCATGACGACGGGCCCGAGCGCCTTGCCGGCCGGCGCCAGCTGATACTCGAAGCCGCGCTTCTCGGGAACGCGTTTGCGAACGATGATCTCGTGGTCGGCCAGCATTTTCAGCCTCGCGTTGAGCAGCGACGGCGAGATCTTCGGCAGGTATTTCTGAAACTCGGAGAATTTTGTTGCCCCGAGCAACATTTCGCGAATGATCTGCAGCGTCCAGCGCTCGCACAGAATCGAACTGGCGCGGGAGACCGGGCAGGCCTCGCCATAGTCGTACATCTCAGGCCTCCGTCGGCGGGCCCGCTCGACGAGCGCCGCCCAACTACAGATTGGTTAGCCCCTGGCTACAAGGATTGGCACTATAGCAGCGGGTCAGCCAGGGCCACACTGCACCCGCCAGGAGCATTCGAATCCATGAGACGGCTCCGCCAGGATGCGGCTCGCAGCTGCCTGACGGGCCAAGCCGTCTGACGCTGTCCGCGCAAAAGAAAACGGCCAGCCGATGATCGGCTGGCCGTCTCTGCGACCAAACGCCCCGTCGGGGGACAACAGGCGCTGGTCTAACGCGTTACGAGCGGCGTCCTGCGCTCGTTTCAGTCGGCTCGTCTCAGTCCAGATCGAACCGGTCGAGAGTCATCACCTTGGTCCACGCATCGACGAAGTCCTGCACGAACTGCTCGGCAGCGTCGTCGGCCGCATAGAACTCGGCAACCGCACGCAACTCGGAGTTTGAACCGAAGATCAGGTCCGCCGGAGTGGCAGTCCATTTCACCTGGCCCGTCACCCGATCGCGGCCGACGTAGACACCGGGCTCGCTGGTCGACTGTGTCCAGTTGGTCGACATGTCGATCAGGTTGGTGAAGAAGTCCGTGCTCAGCGTTCCGGGGCGGTCGGTGAACACTCCGTGCTTGACGCCACCGGCATTGGCGCCGAGCGCGCGCATGCCGCCAACGAGGACTGTCATTTCAGGAACGGTCAGCTCGAGCAGCGCCGCCTTCTCGATGAGCATCTCGGCCGGTGAGCGATTGTTGCCACTGCCGAAGTAGTTGCGGAACCCGTCGGCCGTCGGCTCGAGGACGCTGAACGACTGGACGTCGGTCTGCGCCTGAGTCGCGTCGGCGCGTCCGGGCTGGAAAGGCACGTCGACATCGACGCCGGCGCTCTCGGCAGCCCGCTCGATCGCGGCCGCGCCGCCGAGGACGATCAGGTCTGCGAGCGAAACGCGCTTGTTGCCCCGGGCAGAGTCGTTGAAGTCTTCCTGAATGCCTTCGAAAACGCCCAGCACGTGTTCGAGCTCATCCGGATCGTTCGCTTCCCAGCCGTTCTGCGGTGCGAGACGAATGCGCGCGCCGTTGGCACCGCCGCGCATGTCGGTGCCGCGGTAGGTCGAAGCCGAGGCCCAGGCCGTACGTACCAGCTGAGCTGTAGTCAGGCCGGAATTCAGAATCTCGCGCTTGAGCCGATTGGCATCCTGGGCGCCGATCAGCGTGTAATCGACAACCGGAATCGGATCCTGCCAGACGAACTCCTGATCGGGCGCATTGCTGCCGAGATAACGAGAAGTCGGCCCCATGTCGCGATGCGTCAGCTTGAACCAGGCGCGTGCGAAGGCGTCCTCGAACTCCTCCGGGTTCTCGAGCCAGCGCGACGTGATCTCCCGGTAGATCGGATCTTCCTTGAGCGCCAGATCGGTCGTGAACATCATCGGCGCATGCCGGACCGATGGGTCGTGCGCATCGGGCACTAGAGCCGAAGCCGCACCTCCAGCCGGCTGCCACTGAATGGCACCCGCGGGGCTGCGCGTCTGCTCCCAGTCGTAGGAATAGAGGTTCGTAAGATACTGGTGGGTCCACTGAGCGGGACTGCTGGTCCAGGCGCCCTCGAGCCCGCTCGTGATCGTGTCACCGGCGTTACCGGTGCCGTAACTGCTCTTCCAGCCGAGACCCTGAGCTTCGATGCTCTCGGCCTCGGGCTCGGGGCCGACGTACTCGGCAGGGCTCGCGGCTCCGTGCGCTTTGCCGAAAGTGTGACCACCGGCGATCAGCGCCGCAGTTTCCTCGTCGTTCATCGCCATGCGGCCGAAGGCCTCACGAATGGCCTGAGCCGCGGCGAGCGGGTCGGGGTTACCGCCCGGCCCTTCCGGATTGACGTAAATCAGGCCCATCTGAGTCGCGCCGAAAGGGGCGTCCAGATTGCCCATGGCATCGCGGCGCTCGGCGCCGAGCCACTGGCCTTCGGAACCCCAGTACACCTCTTCGGGCTCCCAGCCGTCGATACGACCGCCGGCGAAGCCGCTCGTCTCGAAGCCCATGGACTCCATCGCCACGGTGCCTGCGAGAATCATGAGGTCGGCCCAGGACAGGGCGCTGCCGTACTTGTTCTTGATCGGCTGCAACAGGTAACGCGCCTTGTCGAGATTGGCGTTATCGGGCCAGCTGTTCAACGGTGCGAAGCGCTGCATGCCGCCGTCGGCGCCACCACGGCCGTCGATGGTGCGGTACGTACCGGCGCTGTGCCAGGCCATACGAATAAAGAATGGACCGTAATGACCGAAGTCTGCCGGCCACCAGTCCTGCGACGTCGTCATGAGGTCGACGAGGTCGGACTTGACGGCATCGAGGTCCAGGCTCTCGAAGGCCGCCGCGTAATCGAAGTCCTCGCCCAGCGGGCTGGTGCCGGCGCTCGGGCGCAGCGGCTCCAGGCTGATGCGATTAGGCCACCAGTATTCATTGTCAACCATCACATCCTGTGCCGAAGCGGATGTGAGTGCGATGACAGAGGACAGACCGATTGCGGCACCGGTCACAAGAGAGAAGGTTCTTTTGAGCATTCGGATGGTTCCTCCTGGGAATCGTAGACTGATTCTAGACCCAGTTTAAAAATTCAGTACAGCAGATAATTCCGAATGCTTTGATCTATTTTTCCGATCATTCCAAGCGCGAGGATCAGCGGGCCCAAGCAACGCGTCAAGGGATCAATCCGCCGGCGAATCGCCCGCCCGAGACCTGCCCGGATGTCTGCCGAGCTCGCGGCGGAACAGCGCCTTCAGCGTTTCGATGCTGCGGACACCCGGATAGGTCGGCCTGACGATGAACGCGATCTCCCGGTGCGGGCCAGCCTCGGCCAGAGGCCGCTTCCGCAGAGCCGGGTTGCCATCGACGAGCGAGGCCACGGCCATCTCGGGCACCAGCGTCGATCCCATCTTGCCGGCGACCAGCTGCACCAGAGTCTCGAGGCTGGTTGCACTCAGATTATGCGTACCCGCTTCGGCCAGATGGCAGACGGCAAGCGCATGGTCCTTCAGGCAATGGCCTTCCTGGAGCAACATCAGGTGCCGCGGATCGATCTGATCGGCCCGGATTCGCTTGGTGCTGACGCTGCGGTCGTCGCGATGCGTGATCCAATAGAAATTCTCGCGCCAGAACGGAAATGCCAGCAGCCCCTCTGTATCGAATGGCAGAGCCAGGATGCCCGCATCGAGATCACCGTTCTTGACCAGCTCGACCAGCCGATGCGACTGCGCTTCGGATACGTCGAGCGCGAGATCCGGGTAGGACTCCTGCAGCGGCGGCAGAATGATCGGCAGCAGATACGGCGCGATGGTCGGAATCAGCCCGATCGACATCGCCGAGCTCAGCGGCTTGCCGTGCAAGTCCGCCAGCCGCTGCAGATCGCTCATCTCACGCTTGATGACCCTGGCCTTGTCGAGCACCTCCCGGCCGAGCGGCGTGACGATCACCTTCTTGTTGTCACGCTCGAAAATCTGGAAACCCAGCTGTTTCTCCATCTCGGCAAGCGCGGTGCTCAGCGCCGACTGGGAAATCGAGCACTGCTCGGCCGCCTTGCGAAAGTGCAGCGTCTCCTCGACGGCAAGTGCGTAGTGGATCTGGCGCAATGAAATCACTCTGGCTCGCTCCTGCTCGGCTGCTTATGATCACTTTTTTAGATTATTAGATTCGAATAATACCACTTTTCTGATTGATAGCCAGGCCGCATCATTGTCTCCGGCCGAGGACAGGGAAGTTCTCGCGCCGCTACAGACCCGGCTTAAGGAGGAACCTGCCAATGTCTTTAATCAATTCCGCAATCAAGCCCTTCCGGGCCCAGGCGTTCAGGAACGGCGAGTTCGTCGAGGTCAGTGACGAAGACGTGCGCGGCAAATGGGCCGTGTTCTTCTTCTATCCGGCCGATTTCACATTCGTCTGTCCGACCGAGCTCGGCGATCTGGCCGACAACTACGCCGATTTCGAAGAGCGCGGCGTCGAGATCTATGCCGTTTCGACGGACACGCACTTCACGCACAAGGCCTGGCACGACTCGTCCGACACGATCGGGAAGATCGAGTACACGATGGTCGGCGATCCCACCGGCGAGCTCACGCGCAACTTCGAGGTCATGCGGGAAGGCCAGGGTCTCGCCGATCGCGGCACCTTCATCGTGGACCCCGACGGCATCATTCAGGCGCTGGAAGTGACGGCCGAGGGTGTCGGACGGAGCGCGGCGGACCTCCTGCGCAAGATCAAGGCCGCGCAATACGTGCGCGGGAATCCGGGACAAGTGTGTCCCGCGGCCTGGGAAGAAGGCGAAGAAACGCTGGCGCCGTCACTGAACCTCGTCGGCAAGATCTAGGCTGAAGGCGGCAGACAGGAGAAGCGATCATGTTGAGCAAGGAAATTCTGCAGGCGCTCGGCGGCTATGCCGCGACGATGGACAAGCAGGTCACTTTCGTCCTGCAGACGGGCGAGCACGCCAAGCGCCGCGAGCTCGTCGACCTGCTGTCGGGCATCGCCGATACGGGCGAAAAAATCGACTTCGTCGAGCGCGACACGGGCAGCACGCTCAGGAGCCCGCTGAGCTTCCTGCTCGAGGCCGATGGCCGAGACACCGGCATTCGGTTCTCAGGGCTGCCGGGCGGCCACGAATTCAATTCCCTGATTCTGGCGATGCTGCAGGCTTCAGGCACGGCGCTCAAACTCGATCCTGCCCTGCAGCACATCATCTCGAGCATCGACGAGCCACTCGACTTCGAGGTCGTGGTCAGCCTGAGCTGCCACAACTGCCCGGACGTCGTGCAGGCACTGAACCAGTTCGCATTGCTCAATCCCCGGATCACGGCCGAGATGATCGACGGTGGGTTATTCCCCGATCTGATCGAGGACCGCGATATTCAGGGAGTGCCGACCGTGTTCCTCAACGGGGAGTTGTTCGGCAGCGGCAAGGTCGAGGCGGCCGGCCTGATCGACAAGCTGGTCGAGCGGAACCCATCCGTCGCCCAGGCGGAGCCGGCTGAAAGCCTGCCTGAGCAGGACGTCACGGTTGTCGGCGGCGGACCCGCCGGCGTCAGCGCCGCGATCTACAGCGCCCGCAAAGGCCTCAAGGTCACGCTCGTAGCCGATCGCCTCGGCGGACAGGTCAAAGACACGATGGGCATAGAGAATCTGATTTCCGTGCCTGCGACGACGGGTCCCGAGCTGACAGCTGCCCTCGGCAACCACCTTCGCGACTACGACATCACGGTCAAGGAACATGTTCGAGTCAGCAGCGTGGCAGACGGCGGGGTCAAAGCTCTGACCCTTTCCTCGGGCGAGACGATACGCACGCGG
>JASFSD010000017.1:0-14495 GCA_050114575.1 Gammaproteobacteria bacterium
TCATGTGAACGACGACAGCCTGTGCTGCGGCATGACCTTCGCCGACTGTCTGGCATTGACCGATAACCGCATGCGGGTGGACCGGATCCAGCGGGGCAAGGGTCTGTTCGTCACCAAACTGCCGTCGGTCATTCTCCAGGCCGGGGACCAGCTCGTTGTTCGCGACACTCCGGAGCGACTCAAGGAGTTCGAGCAGCAGATCGGGGCGACACTGCACGACGAGTTCGGCGCGACCGGCGTGCTGCGACTGAGCGACGCGCTCGCCGACCAGGAGCATCTGGCAGAGATTGTCGTCACCCGCGGCGCCATGCTGCACCGATCGACTCTGGCTGCAACTCGATTCTCGCAGCGCACCGGCTTGTTGCCGCTGGCCCTGCACCGTGCCCGATCGACCGAGCAGGAAGAAATTACGAGCCACATAGGGCTCGTTCCACTGCGTGCAGGCGACATCATCCTCGTGCAGGGCAACCAGAAACATCTCGAAGAGCTGAAGCGCAGCGGCAACGCACTCGTGCTCGACGGCACGATGGATCTGCCGCGAACGCATCGATCGGATCGCGCTTTCATCATCACCGCGCTCGTCGTCCTCGCGGCGGCGCTGGGGCTGTTGCCGATTCTGGTCAGTGCCCTGCTGGGCGTCGGCGCGATGCTCGCGACTCGTTGCCTCACGGTGAAAGATGCCGTCAGCGCACTGTCTATCCCGGTCATCATGATCATCGTCACCAGCCTCGCGCTCGGCATCGCGCTGACCGAGACCGGGGGCGATGTTTTCATCGCGCGCGGCTTCGTCGATATCGTGCATGTATTGCCGCCGCCAATCGTCCTGAGCTGCCTGATGCTGGTCATGGCGGTCCTCACCAACGTCGTTTCCAACAATGCGGCAGGCGTGATCGGGGCACCGATTGCGATCCAGGTCGCGAATCAGCTCGGCGTGCCGCCCGACGCGTTCGTCCTCGCTGTCATCTTCGGCGCCAACATGAGCTTCGCCACACCTTTCGGGTACCAGACCAATCTGCTGGTATTGACCGCTGGCGGCTACAAATTCTCGGACTTCGTCAGAGCCGGTGTGCCGTTGACACTGATTATGTGGCTCGGATTCTCCATTCTGCTTCCGTTTCTCTACCCTCTGTCACCCTGAGGCCAGCCCGTGCTTGACCTCGGCTACGGCCAACCACATACTTTCGCGCTATGAGATTCGAGGTGCGCCAATGGAATTCGACCGGCCGATGGTGGCAAAGCACACCAGCGGAATGGGTTAGGCGCGCCTGAAAAGACCGTAGTATTCGTCTTTAGATTTTGAGCAAACCCATCTCCGCGAAATCGGGGATGGGTTTTTTTGTGTCTTTGATAATGGTTACGAGGCCCTTATGGAGGCTCCTTTCGACATTGCGGCAGATCTCGATACGCCGGTATCGGCGTATCTCAAGCTGAGGCCCTTCGAGCCGCGATTTCTCCTCGAGAGCGTGGAGAGCGGGGAACGGCTCGCGAGGTATTCGTTCGTCGGCCTCGGCTCGGCGCTGTCGCTCGAGCTGTACGCCGACCGCGTCGTCATTGATGGCCGGACGCAGGCACGACCCGAGGGTCCTGGCGCCTGGCAGGCGCTGATGCGCAGCACGCTCGACCGGTGCCCGGAGCTCGCTCCGTCGATCGACGGCATTCCCTTCAACGGAGGTCTCGTCGGCGCGACGGGTTACGATGTCGTGCGCTTCTTCGAACGCATTCCTGCAAAGCAATCGGCCCATCCCGAGCAGCCTCATGCCGCCTATGTGGCGCCGAGGTCGCTGCTCGTGTTCGACCATCTGACACGCAGAGTCGCTTTGCTGCACGCCGGACCCGAAGCGGAACGCCAGGCGCTGCGCAACGAGGTGATCGATGCGCTCCGGGGCGGCGTCAAACCGATCACGACGGGAGCGCACCAGCCGCCGGAGCCGAGCTTTGCGCACGGCGACTTTCTCGGCGCAGTGGATCGAGCCAAGGAATACATTCGGGCGGGTGATATCTATCAGATCGTCCTTTCGATCTGCTTCAACGGCCACAGCGACCTCGACGCGTTTCAGGTCTATCGCGGTCTCAGACTGTTGAACCCCTCACCGTACATGTACTTTTTCGAGCACGGGCAACTCAGAATTGCCGGGTCATCGCCGGAGGCGCTGGTCGAGCTGGATCGCGGCCGGGCGTCGCTCAGGCCCATTGCCGGAACACGTCCCCGGGGAAAATCGATGGATCACGACCTCGCGCTCGAAACCGAGCTCCTCGCCGATCCGAAAGAGAACGCCGAGCACGTCATGCTGGTGGACCTCGCCCGCAACGATCTCGGCCGGGTTGCCGCCTCCGGCTCCGTGCATGTGGACCCGTATCGGCGCATCGAGCGCTACAGTCACGTGATGCACATCGTCAGCGGCGTCAAAGGGAAGCTCGCCGATGGTCGTGATGCCTTCGACCTCTTCGCCGCGACATTTCCGGCCGGGACGCTCGTGGGCGCCCCGAAGGTGAGAGCAATGGAGCTTATCGCGGAACTCGAGCCGATAGCGCGGGACCTGTACGGCGGCACGGTCGGTTACTTTGCCAAGAACGGCAACATGGATCAGGCGATTACGATTCGTACCATCGTCTTTGACGGCGACTCCTACAGTTTTCAGGCCGGCGCCGGCATCGTCGCCGACAGTGTTTCGGAGCGCGAGCACGACGAGGTGCTGGCCAAAAGCGCCATCCTGCGGCGGGCACTGGAAATTGCGGAGGACGGGCTATGAGCGCGCGCATTCTCCTGATCGACAACTACGATTCCTTCACCTACAACCTCGTGCAGGCGTTTCTCGTTCTCGGCGCCGAGGTAGAGGTTCGACGCAATGACGAAACCGATCTCGATTCGGCGAGGGCGTTCGCCCCTTCGCATCTCGTGATCTCGCCCGGGCCCGGACGACCGGAGAACGCCGGGCTCTCTCTGGCGATGATCGACGCTTTTGCGGGCGAGATTCCCGTTCTCGGCGTCTGCCTGGGTCACCAGTCGATAGTCCAGCACTACGGCGGCGAGATCGTGTCGGCGCAGCAGCTCATGCACGGCAAGACCTCGCTGGTCCAGCATGACGGCAAGGGCATTTTCTCGGGGTTGCCGAACCCGTTCGAAGCCGGTCGTTACCATTCTCTCGCGGCCGGCAAGGAGAGCGTGCCCGACGCGCTGACCGTCACTGCGACCACGGAGGACGGCGAGATCATGGGCGTGCGCCACAGAGAGCTCTCGGTGGTCGGCGTGCAGTTTCACCCGGAGAGCGTGCTCACGCCCAACGGGCCGGAGCTGCTCGGCAACTTCCTGAGCCTCAGCGGAGGTCGCCGATGACACGCGAGGTGCTGGAGCAGTTGATCGCGGGTCAGAGCCTGACCCAGCAACAGGCGGCCGATCTTCTCAAGTCGCTGGCCTCGGGTGAAGTCGAGCCCGCCGCTGCCGGCGCCCTGCTGATTGCGCTCCGAATGAAGGGCGAGGCGGCGGCCGAGATCAGGGGATTCGCCGTTGCCATGCGTGAGCTCGCAAGGCACCCGGCGATACCGCGCGGCGAAGATTACGTCGATATTGTCGGCACGGGCGGCGACGGCTCCGGCAGCCTGAACCTCTCGACCGGAAGCGCACTGCTCGCTGCAGCCGCGGGCCTCAAAGTCGTCAAGCACGGCAACCGATCGATCTCGAGCCAGTCCGGAAGCGCCGACGTACTGGCGGCTCTCGGGTTGCCGATGCCGCTCGATGAGCACGGCGCCGCCCGTTGCCTGGAACAGACCGGCTTCACCTTCCTGTTCGCTCCGCACTATCACCCAGCGATGAAACACATCGCACCGGTACGACAGGCGCTCGGCGTCCGCACCGTATTCAATGTGCTCGGACCTCTGGTCAATCCAGCCGAACCCCCATTCCACGTGCTCGGCGCCGCGAGCGAGCCACTGGCGCAGCTCATGGCCGAGACCATCGCAGAGATGCCGATCAAGCGGGCCTTCGTCGTCCACGGCGCTTCCGGCTGGGACGAGGCGACTCCGATTGGACCGTTCGTGTGTTTCGATGTCGCCCCGGGCAACGTCGAGCGTCAGCTCAGAGACCCTGCCGCTTTCGGGATCGCGCGTTGCTCCGAGGCCGACCTGACCGGCGGCGCACCGGCAGAGAACGCCGCGCGCCTCGACCAGGCGCTGCGGGGCGGGGACACGGCCGCCCATCGCGACGCCCTCGTGGTCGGCGCCGCGCTCGCGCTCGAGGTCACCGGAGCGGCACCCGATTTCGCGAGCGCCATCGAGCACGTGCGCCAGGCAATCGACGACGGCGCAGCGGCGCGGCTGCTCGACAGCCTCGCCAGCTTCAGCGCCGGCGAATCGGCCGCGGCCACCCGATCGAAATCCGGTTGAGCACGAGGACGGGGCGCATGACGAGCTTTCTCGATCGCATGGCCGAATCCAGCCGCGAGCGCGCGCAAGCCGCGCGTCGCAGCGAGTCTCTCACTACGCTGGCCTCGAGAGCCGAGGCCGCGCCCAGACCGCTGCCGCTCAGGCTTTCCGGTTTCGACCTGATTGCCGAGCTCAAGTTCAGATCACCGGCCGCGGGCGGTCTCGCTGATGCGACGTTCGATGCGGGACGGCAGCTCGACGCCTATGTCGCCGGCGGTGCCGCCGCCGTCTCGGTTCTGACCGAACCGCTGGAGTTTCGAGGCAGTCTCGCCGATCTGAACAACGCCGCCGCAAGGCTGCGCCCGTCCGCCTGCCCCGTGATGCGCAAAGACTTCCTGGTCGATCCTTATCAGGTGCTCGAGGCACGTGCGAACGGCGCCAGCGGCGTGCTCTTGATCGTCGCCATGCTGACCGACACCGAGCTCGACGAGCTCCGTGCCGCAGCGCGCGAGCAGGAGCTCTTCGTCCTGCTCGAAGCGTTCGACAGCACCGATCTGGAACGGCTCGCCCGGATCGACCTGGGTCCGGAGCAGGGCAGAACACTGATCGGCGTCAATTCCCGAAACCTGAAGTCGCTGGCTGTCGATTTCGATCGCTTTGCACGCCTGGCCGATCAGATTCGCGACGACGTGCCCGCTGTAGCCGAAAGCGGCATCGAGAGTGCTGCCGATATACAGACCGTTGCAGGCCTCGGCTATCGTCTGGCCCTGGTCGGCTCCGCGCTGATGCGCGATGCCGATGTCGCAGGCGCGGTCGCAGGCTTCGTCGCCGCCGGTCGCCGCGCCGCCGCAGAGATGGTCCAGTGTTCGTGAAGATCTGCGGCCTGACCGACGAGGTGGCGGTCGACGCCGCTGTGGCGGCAGGCGCCGACGCGATCGGCTTCGTCTTTGCCGAATCGGCCCGCGAGATCTCGCCCGGCCGGGCGCGGGCGCTTTGCCGCGACGTTCCCGGAACGACGCTCCGGGTCGCCGTCATGCACCATCCGAGTCCGGCCCGTTACGCCGAGGTGGTCGAGACATTCGAGCCCGATTGGGTCCAGACCGATGCCGAAGACTTCGCTGCACTGCCGGATTCGGCGCCACCGATGCCGCTGCCGGTCTACCGGGAAGACGGTACCGAAATGTTGACGGAGTTTCCGGCGCGGGTTCTGTTCGAGGGCCGTCTGAGCGGCAGCGGCCGGACAGCCGATTGGGGAGAAGCGAGGCGAATCGCCGAGCGCACCGAGCTGATTCTGGCCGGTGGTCTCAACGTCGGTAACGTTGCCGATGCCGTTGCCGCCGTCCGCCCCTTCGGTGTCGATGTCTCGAGCGGCGTCGAATTCGAGCGTGGCAGGAAAGATCCGGCGATGATCAAAGAGTTTGTGGCGCGTGTCAGGGAACTGGAGTTGGAACAATGACGGAACAGATCGACGATAGCGAAGGATTGCTGGAAGCGCTGATCGCCGGCAGGTTGCCCGATGAGCACGGGCGTTTTGGCCCTTACGGAGGGCAGTACGTGCCCGAGACGCTGATGCCGGCCGTAACCCGGCTCGCCGACGGCGTCAGGGAGATCCTGCCGCGTGAGGAGTTTCAGAACGAGCTCAGCGCCCAGCTGACAACCTGGGTCGGCCGGCCCACGGCTTTGACCGAGGCGCCGCACCTCGGTCAGCGCTGGGGCGCGGAAGTCTGGCTCAAGCGCGAGGACCTCGCTCACACGGGCGCCCATAAGATCAACAACGCGATCGGGCAGGCGCTGCTGGCGAAGGCACTCGGCGCAAAGCGCATCGTAGCCGAGACCGGCGCCGGTCAACACGGCGTCGCTTCGGCGGCAGCCTGCGCCCGCGTTGGCCTGCCGTGCATCGTCTATATGGGAGCCGTGGACGTGGAGCGGCAGGCACCGAACGTCGATCGCATGCGCCGGCTCGGTGCCGAAGTCGTCGCCGTTCGATCGGGAGACAAAACCCTTCGGGCGGCGATCGACGAAGCGATTCGCGACTGGGTCAGCGACCCGAGCGGCACGTACTACCTGATCGGCTCCGCAATCGGACCGCACCCGTACCCGTACCTCGTGCGCGAGCTGCAGGCGGTCATCGGCCGTGAAGCCAGGCAGCAGATGATCGCGCGTGCCGGCCTGCCTGATGTCGCCATAGCCTGCGTCGGCGGCGGTTCCAACGCCATCGGCCTGTTTCATGCGTTCATCGGCGACCCGTCGGTTGCGCTCATCGGCGTCGAGGCGGGCGGCAGGGGCCCCGGTCTCGGCGACAACTCGGCGACGCTGGGTGCCGGGCGGCCCGGCGTGCTGCATGGCAACTATTCGATACTGCTGTATGACGATGAGGGCCTGATACAGGAAACGCATTCGGTCTCGGCGGGGCTCGACTATCCGGGCGTCGGGCCCGAGCATTCGCTGCTGAAGCAGATCGGCCGGGTGGATTATCAGTCGGCGACCGACGCCGAGGCGCTGGCAGCACTCGATGAATGCTGCGCAGCCGAAGGGATTCTGCCCGCGCTGGAAAGTGCGCACGCGCTCGCCGGCGCCAGGCGTTACGCTGCCGGGCACCCGGGCCAGCGCATTCTGATCGGCCTCTCTGGTCGAGGCGACAAGGACATGCCGATACTCGCGAAGCATCCGCGCCAGGAGGAGAAGAGCCATGCTGCCGCGTGACCGAATCAGCACGGCCCTGACACTCGAGGGTCGGCCGGCGATCGTCGCCTTCCTCACGGCAGGATATCCGGACCCGTCGGCTTTCCTCGAGACACTGAGGAAAACGCTTGCCGGTGCGGACGCCGTCGAGCTCGGCGTGCCCTTCTCCGACCCGATGGCCGATGGCGTCACGATTCAGCGCTCGAGCGAGAAGGCAATTGCCAGCGGCGTCAATCTCCACTGGATCTTCGATCAGCTCGAAGCAAGGGATTACGAGCTCGAAGCCCCATTGTTGATGATGAGCTATCTGAATCCGCTGCTCGCCTACGGCTACGAGGCGCTGGCCGACCGAGCTGCGGCGACCGGCGTCGACGGCTTTCTGGTGCCCGATCTGCCGTTCGAGGAAAGCGCGCCGCTGCGATCCGCACTCGACCGCCACGGCCTGGCTCTCGTTCAGTTCGTCACCCCGGCAACGTCCACCGAGAGAATGGCGACGATTGCCGCGAACAGCCAGGGGCTCGTTTATGCCGTGACTCGAACCGGCATCACCGGCGACGGCGGCGGGCTCCCGGCCGAGCTCACGTCCTACCTGGCCCAGGTCAAGTCGGTTTCCAGCCTGCCCGTCTGCGCCGGCTTCGGTGTGCGTGAGGCGGAGCAGGTCAGGCAGATTGCAGAATATGCGGACGGCGTGATCGTCGGTTCGGCCCTCGTCGAGGCGCTCGAGCGCGGCGAGGACCCGGAGGCGTTCCTGAACAATTTGAGGGGCTGACTACAGATGAAGCGCATAGCCACGGCGGAGTCGCTGGCCGAGATCGGCCATCTGAGGAACGTGTTGGAGCAGGTCGGTATCGGTTGCACGGTAAAGAACGAGCAACTCTCCGGGGCCCTGGGTGAAGTGCCGTTCCTCGAATGTCTGCCTGAGCTGTGGGTCCTGAATGACGAAGACTTCGATCGCGCCGAGCGCCTGATTGCCGAGCTCAGACGCGAGAGCCCGGGCGGCCAGAACTGGCGCTGCGCACACTGCGATGAAGAAAACGAGGCGCAATTCGCTGCCTGCTGGAATTGCGGCCAGGCCGGAAACGGCGATTGAGCTCCATCGCAATCCTCCGCCGTTTGCTGATGATCGCCGCCATCGGCGGCCTGCTGCCGCTCGGCGCAGCCTATTGGTGGCCCTTCGAGCTCCTGTCTCACTTCCGTCTCCAGTACGTCGTGCTGGCCGCTTTGCTGGCCGCGCTCGCATTCGCCTGCCGGCAGCGAACTCCGGGTGCCCTGCTCGTGATCACGGCCGCGATCAACGCCTGGCCGCTGCTGCCCTATCTGCCGCGACCGGCCGAGGCCGCATCGCCACAGACGTTCTCGGTGCTCAACGTCAACGTCAATTCGGACAATGCGGCGCATGCGGAGATAGTCGACGCGATTCTCGCTGCCGGGCCCGATTTGATCGCCGTGCTCGAGCTCAGCCATGGGCTCGATGAGGCCCTGCTGACACTCGCCGAGGATTACCCGCACCGCCTCACTGTTCCCGGCTTCGGCAATTTCGGCATCGGCGTCGTCTCGCGTTACCCGTTCGAAAACGCTGGATCGATCGCGCTGGGCGCCACGACGGCGATCGACGCAACGGTGGAGCTGCCGGCAGGCCGGTTGCGTTTTCTCGCCGTGCATCTCGTGCCTCCCCTGGGAAGCGACCTGGCAGTCGAACGCAACCGGGAGCTCGATGAGCTCGCGAGCTACACGGCCGACGTCGCAGAGCCCCTGCTCGTCTGCGGCGACTTCAACCTGACGCCTTACTCGCCGTTCTTTGGCCGCTTCACGCGTGAGGCAGAGCTTCGTGACGTGCGGCTCGGGACGGGGCTGGATATCAGCTGGCCCACTTTCATGCCGCTGCTCGGCGTCCCGATCGATCACTGCCTGATACGGGGCCCGCTTCGGGCCAATTCCGTCTCACGTCTGGAGCGGATCGGGTCGGACCACTATCCTGTGCAACTGTCGCTAAGTTGGCTCGACGAAAGATGAAGCAAGATATTTCCGCCAGCGTTCTGATCATCGGCAACGAGATACTGTCAGGCAAAACGCAGGACGTGAACCTGCAGTTTCTCGCCAAAGCGTTCGCAAGACTCGGCATCACGCTGGCGGAAGCGCGCGTCATTCGCGACGAGCCGGAGGTCATCGCAGACGTCATCAACGAGCTCCGCGCACGTCATACCTATGTCTTCACCACGGGCGGCATCGGACCGACGCACGACGACATGACTGCCGAGTCGGTCGCCCGCGCTTTCGGCGTCGAGCTCGTTCTCGACGAAGAGGCCGTCCGGCGAATTGCCCGCGGCTCGCGCGACGTCAATCCCTCCCGGCTGAAGATGGCAATGATTCCCGAGGGCGCGAGCCTGATCGACAACCCCGTGAGCCATGCACCGGGCTTCCGAATGGACAATGTATTCGTTCTGGCCGGCATTCCTAGTATCGCCCGCGCCATGTTCGGCGCCGTCGAGCATGAGCTCGTCGGAGGCGAGCCCATCCATTCCGACAGCGTGGACATTTATCGGCGCGAGGGCGACTTCGCCGCAGAACTTTCCGAGATTGCCGCACGCCACCTGCACGTCGAGATCGGCAGCTATCCGTTCTCCCGCGAGGGTCGTTTCGGCGCCAGTATCGTCGTCCGCGGAACGAGCACTGCGCATATCGAGGCAGCCATGACCGAGATCAGAGCCTCGCTCGACGACGACGAGTAATCATCCGCGCAAGGCGCTTGCGAGAAGTGCGGCGGCACCGCCGATCAAAGCAACCCAACCGATGGCTGCAGGAGAGACGCCGAGACCGAGCCAGAGGACGCCGGAAACCAGAAACGCGGCACCCGCGAACATGCGTCGGAAGGCTTTGGCCTGCTGTCGAAAGGGCCCGCGGTGCGAAGACGCAGCACTCATGTTCTTTCGCTCCCGCTCGCGCACGAAAGAGTGCAACAGGCCAGGCAGCGCAATGAGGTCCTCGCTGATCTCGGGCCAGTCGTCGATGAAGCGCCTCGCATGGGTGATCGGACTCGTGCGCTCGGCCATCCAGTTCTCGAGAATCGGTTTGGCCGTGACCCATAGATCGAGCTCGGGATAGAGTTCCCGGCCAAGCCCCTCGATCGCCAGCAGTGTTTTCTGCAGCAGGATGAGCTGCGGCTGCACTTCCATATCGAATCGGCGCGCAGTCTCGAACAGACGCAGCAGCACGAGACCGAAAGAAATTTCCTTCAGCGGCCTGTCGAATATCGGCTCACAAACGGCACGCACAGCTGACTCGAGCTCGTCGACTCGCGTATGCGCAGGCACCCAGCCCGAATCGATATGCAAGCGCGCCACACGACGATAATCGCGCTGAAAAAAGGCGAGAAAATTGCCGGCCAGGTAGCGTTGATCTTCGGCTGTCAGCGTGCCCATGATGCCGAAGTCGATCGCGACATATTTCGGCGCGTCGGGGTCGGTGACATCGACGAAAATATTTCCCGGATGCATGTCGGCATGAAAGAAGTTGTGCCGGAAGACCTGAGTGAAGAAGATCTCGACGCCGTAGCGGGCGAGTCGCTCGATATTGGTCCCGGCCGCTTCGAGCGCGGGCTTGTCGCTGATCGGCACGCCTTCGATGCGCTCCAGCGTGAGCACGTTGCGGCCACAGAAATCCCAGTAGACCTCGGGAACGTAGAGCATATCGGAGCCGGCGAAATTACGCTTGAGTTGCGACGCGTTCGCCGCTTCGCGCATGAGGTCCACTTCGTTGGTCAGCGTCTTCTCGAACTCGGCGACAACGGCAACGGGCCGAAGCCGCTTCGACTGCGCCCAGTAACGCTCCGCAAGTCGTGCCATCGCATAGAGAATCTCGATGTCGCCGCGAATCTGAGGCCGAATGTCGGGCCGCAGAACCTTGACGACGACTCGTGTGCCGTTTTTCAGCGTCGCGCCGTGAACCTGTGCAATCGAAGCCGCAGCGAGCGGCTCGCGGTCGAACGACTCGAAGCACTCATCGAGCTTCTGGCCAAGAGCGCGCTCGACCGTCTCGATCGCCACAGCGGAGGAAAACGGCGGAACATGATCCTGCAGCAGCGCAAGCTCATTGGCGATTTCCTCCGGCAGGAGGTCGCGCCGCACGGATAAGGCCTGACCGAACTTGACGAACAGCGGCCCCAGCTCTTCGAGCGCATGCCGAAGACGCCGGCCCAAAGGCCCCTTGCGACGTCCGCCGAAAGCGAGGAATCGATTGATCCATCGCAGCGGTCGGAACAGATGCGTCGACGTCACGATCTCGTCGAGGCCGTGGCGCACCAGGGTGCGCTGTATCGTCACTAGCCTCAGAAAGAGTCGGACCCGGCGCATCAATCCGACCCGCCGTGTTCGAGCCGACGCTCGAGCAGCTCGATGCGGCGCTCGGCGCGAGCGACATCGTCGCGGATACGGTCCACTTCCCGCCCGAAGTCCTTTGCCAGAGCCGGAGGTATCAGGCTCGGCTGCTCTTCCTGCAGGTACTCGGCCAGATTCTGCTCGAATGCGTTGCGGGCACGAGTGCCCCACCCTGCCAGCCCGCGCGCCGCCTCACCGACGGCGTGCGCCGGCATATCTCCGACCCAGTCGGCCAAGAGACCCTCGGGCTCCGGAATCGCAAGTCGCAGCAGATCGGCAAATTTCTCGGCGACACTCAAGTCGCCGTTCAGCGTGCAGCCCGTATCCCTGAGATCGGAGAGGCTCGCGGAATGGGCGATCTTCAGGAGATCGATGGCGCCACCGCGAATCTCGACATCGGAAACCGTGTCCGGCGCTGCAGTGAGCAACAGCTTGCCATCTGCCGACTCGGCGACGAATCGCAGATCGGTCCCGGAGACGCAGACGGCGAACCGCTTCCCCTCGAGCTCCGCGAGGCGTTCCCTGGCTGCTGTCGACGCCTCTATCTGCTCATTGAGCATCCGCTGACCGAGGGAAAGGAACATGCCGTCAGAGACGAAAGCCCAGATGCACGGCCACGATCCCACCGCTCAGGTTGAAATACTCGCAGCGCTCGAATCCCGCCTGCTCCATCATCGACCGAAGTTCCGCCTGTTCCGGATGCCGCCGAATCGACTCGGCCAGATACCGGTAGCTCGAGGAATCATTCGCCAGCAGCGACCCTATTCGCGGCAGGACCTGGAACGAATAAGCGTCGTAGACCGCATTCAAGGGACCCAGCTTCGGTTTGGAAAACTCCAGAACGAGCAGGCGGCCGCCGGGCTTGATGACTCGATACATCGAGCGCAGTGCCTGGTCCTTGTCGGTGACGTTGCGCAACCCGAATCCGATCGTCACACAGTGGAACGTGCTCGCGGCGAAGGGCAAAGACTCCGCGTCTGCAAGCAGGTAGTCGGCGTTGCCGACGACCCCGGCATCGAGCATCCGGTCGCGGCCGACCTTGAGCATCTCGTGATTGATGTCAGTGACGATAATGCGCCCGGTGGGACCGACCCGGCGCGAAAGCGCAATGCTGAGATCCGCACTCCCCGCAGCAACATCGAGTGCCTGCTGGCCGGGCTTGAGGCCTGACTTCTCGACCGTGAAGCGCTTCCACAGGCGGTGCAACCCGAATGACATCACGTCATTCATGAGATCGTAGCGGGGCGCAACCGAATCGAATACGCCGCGCACCCGTGCTTTCTTGTCCTCGAACGCCACGCGCTCGTAGCCGAAGTCGGTAAACCGACCGGATTCCGCCTTGTCCGTTCGCTCGGTCATACCCCAAGTATAGGTCAGAAGCGGCGAACCCAGCTCGAAAGGAGCGGATGGGGGCGCAGGATGCTTTCGCGATGGCGCTCACGAATCAGCCAGGCTGATTCGTGCCGCCCAACGCGTTCCACCAAGGCTATGCGAACGCTTCAGGTATCGTCGTGCAGCCACCGGCTGTATTGCTGCCAGTCGGCATCGATGATTGCCTGCCGCTCATCGTCCGAAATATCCGCGCCGGGCCTGATCGACCTGCAGTACCCTGGATACTCCGCTGCAGCCACGACATCGCGATAATCCTGCCGCGCCGTCTCGATCGCGGCGCGAAGACGGTCGACGTCGCCGGCTCCGAGCTTGAGCACCGCCAGGCGCACGCGCTCGACCTCTCTGTGCCAATCTTCCCCGCCATACCCTTTGAGAATTTCGAGCACTCGCGGACTGTCGGACGGAAAGTCGCGCGCTGCCACTCGCTCCACATCCTCTGCACTGACGTTCGGGGTGGGCTGCGGCGTCATGTCCGAGCCCTTTCGCCTGGCTGACGGTATCGCACCTCGCGCATGACCTGCCTCAGAGCACGGCCTTTCCGAAAACAGATTTGCCGTCCCCGCATGAATCACTTCCCGGCGCCCTCGGCGATCCGCTTGCCCGCACTCGGGGCAGCTCCAGCGCGATTTCTCGAGACAGATCGAAATCGACCATTCGACTCTAACCGATTGTCACGCCGAGCTGACTCGAGATTGCACCACCAGCGTTAGACCTTCCCGGTCCCGCACGACCATGACGTCGCCGTCTTTCGGCACATGACTCTCAGAACAGTACGCCTTCCACGTGACACCGTGAAGAACCACCAGTCCTCTCGCAGCACCCGACGAAGCCTCGAAGTTACCGCTGACGGTAACAGTTTCCCCGACTGCATCATTCTTCAGCAGATGAGGATTCTCCTCCACGTGCTTTTCGTTGTGCCAGGCTAAGATCCAATCGGATGCGAATGCCAAGGCCAGGTAGGCCAGCAAGACCGTCGCGCCGATTGCTTTCAGCGCTGCGCTTTCGGCAGCAAGAAGAATCGCAGCGACGACAATACATATGCAGAATGCGATTATGCCTAGAACGAACCTCGGCAGAATACTGCGATCAGGCATTGCGCCGCCTGATCTTCAGAATAAGCTTCACGCACACGCTCCCGTCACGATACCGCTGGACGTCGGGGATCAGCGCAAGCTTGAAGAGGCCTGGTTGGACTCGTGCGCAATCACACGATATCCACCCATCGTGGGCGGCTCTTCGAGGTAGGTACTGAACTCAGCCCAGATCTTTTCCACCTCTTCCCTGTTTGCGTTGGATTTTTCTTCGGACTCTACTACCGAAACGACAACACCATTTCCGTCGGCATCGATAGCATTGGTGAAGGCCACGATTCCGTCCATGCCCATGATTCTTGGCATCAACTGCTCGAGCTTCGCTTCGGCATCCGCGACGGACTCCGGTTTCATTTTATAAGTCGATATGCGGGCAAACATCTGCTGTCCTCCTCTCAAAGACTACCTGGGCTGGTCCGAACGCCCCGGGCTGTCGAAGCACACGGACTCCGGACCCAGTTTGACATCCTTGCAGCCGGTCTCACACAAAAAGGGATCAAAGAATGTACCGACTCAGATCCTCGTCTTCGACGAGCTCACCCAGGTGCTCGTCGACGTAACCACGATCGATCACGATGCTCTGGCCTGCGCGCTCGCT
>JASFSD010000018.1:0-14336 GCA_050114575.1 Gammaproteobacteria bacterium
CAAACTGACCAAAATGTCCTGGCCGCTCGAGATACCGCCCAAGGTACCGCCGGACGAGTTCTTCTCGAACCCGTCGGGTCTCAGTTCGTCGCGATGCTCGCTGCCGCGTTGCTGGACCACGCGAAAGCCGTCGCCGAACTCGACGCCCTTGACTGCATTGATGCTCATCAGGGCATGGGCGAGATCGGCCTCGAGCTTGTCGAACACCGGCTCGCCGAGCCCGACGGGCACGCCCGACGCCACGACGTTGATGCGCGCACCGATCGAATCGCCCTCACGGCGGAGGCTGGTCATGAACGCGTCGAGCGCCTCGAGCTGCCCGGGATCCGGGCAGAAGAACGGATTGTCGTCGACGGCATCGAGCGCGACGGGCTCGAGCCGATGCGGCCCGAGCTCCGCGAGGTAGCCACGGATCGTGACGCCAACGCGTTCGGCAAGATACTTTCGCGCGATAGCCCCGGCCGCGACCCGCATGACGGTCTCGCGCGCCGATGCGCGGCCGCCGCCACGGTAGTCCCTCCGCCCGTATTTCTTGAAGTAGGTGAAGTCGGCATGACCGGGCCGGAACTTGTCTTTGATCTTGCTGTAGTCGCGCGAGCGCTGATCCTCGTTGCGAACCAGGAGCCCGATTGCCGTGCCGGTCGTCTCGCCCTCGAAAATACCCGAGAGAATCTCGACCGTGTCCGATTCCTTGCGCTGGGTGACGTGGCGCGAGCGGCCCGGCCGGCGCCGCTCGAGGTCCTGCTGAATGTCGGCCTCGGTCAGCGGCAGCCCGGGAGGGCAGCCATCGACGACGCAGCCGAGCGCGGGGCCGTGGCTCTCGCCAAAGCTCGTCACGGTAAACAGCCTGCCGAAGCTATCCCCAGCCATCTCTCACTTGCTCTGCCGTCAACAAAAAAACGCCGTCGCCGCCGCGCTCGAATTCGAGCCAGGTCCATGGGACACGCGGATAGGCTGCCACGAGCGCCTCCGCCGCAAGCCCCACCTCTACGATCAACACGCCGTCGCGCGTCAGCCTGCGCCCGGCGCCGGACAGTATCTTGTGAACGACGTCGAGCCCATCAGCTCCGCCGTCCAACGCCGCGCCCGGCTCGTGCCGGTACTCGGCCGGCAACGATTCGATCGCCCGCGTCGGCACGTACGGCGGATTCGATATGATAACGCGATATCGGTCGGTGCCGTCCGGAAAGAGATCGGCGGCGAGGCAACGAACCCTGGCGTCGACCTCGTGGCGCACGGCATTCGCTCGCGCTGTCGCGAGCGCTTGGGAATCGATATCCGTGGCATCGACTTCGATGCCGGGATGATGCACGGCCGCTGCGACCGCGATGCAACCGGAGCCCGTGCCGATCTCGAGAACCCGGTCACCGTCCTCGAGGGCACACCACGGCTCGAATCGCCGCTCGATGATCTCGGCCAGAGGCGATCGCGGAATCAGCACGCCCGGACCGACCTCGAACTCGAGCCCGGCAAACCAGGCAACACCGAGTAGATAGGCGAGCGGAATCCTCTCGGTGACGCGGCGTGATGCGAGCTCGGCGATCCGCCCGGTCAGCGCCGCATCGGGTGCGATCGCGGCGAGCTCGTCCGGCTTGCCGCTGAGCTGCCAGACCAGCCAGTAGGCTTCATCGGCCGGGGTCTCCGTGCCGTGCCCGTAGAAGAGGTCGAAGCTCGAAAAATAGCGATCGACCGCCTCCACGCACTGCAGGCAGTCCTGCGCTTGACTCAGGGCAGATTCGAGCTCGGTTCGGTCCATGGGGCGCGCATCATAACCGCAGGGCCGGATTCCGATATGCGATAATTCCGCGCATGATCGGTGGCATGCTGAGAATTCTGGTCGTCGCGCTGGTCGCCCTGGTTGCAGCCATGCTGTTGCTGCCACGGCCGAGCGAGCTCGTCCCTCCCATCGAGGTGGCGACCGTGCTCGACGAGGCGCGCCCGCTGCCGGACGTGATCCTGACGAATCAGCACCGACAGCTGCTCCGCAAAGACGATCTGACCGGCCGCGACACGCTCGTCTTCTTCGGCTTCACCAACTGCCCCGACATCTGCCCGTTGACGCTGGCCGTCATCGCCGAGGCCATGGACCAGCTCCGCGACGCCCTGCCCGAATCCGCACCGCAAGTGCTGTTCGTCAGCGTCGATCCGGCGCGCGACTCGCCCGAGCGGATCGCGGCTTACCTCGGCGCCTTCGACGACCAGTTCATCGGCGCAACGGCCGACGAGGCGACGCTCGCCCCCCTGCTCAGTGCGCTCGGCGTCTCCGTCCACAAGCAGGTCCAGGACGACGGCGTCTACAACGTCGTTCATAACGGCACGATCTACGTCCTCGACGAATCCGCGGACTGGATCGCGCTCTTCGGCGGATCGAGCCACAGTGCCGAGACCCTGGTCAACGATTATCTGGGATTGCGGGCGCGCCGATCGCGCGGATGAGCGCCAGTCTCAGCGCGGCGGCGCAGTTTCTGCTGCCGCAGAAACTCCTCGGGCACATCGTCTATCGTCTCGCCCGCAGCGAACGAGCCTGGCTCAAGAACCTGCTGATTCGCGGCTTCTGCCGCATCTACCCGATCGACCTCGGTGAGGCGGAAAGCCCCGACGCGGAAGATTACGCGAGCTTCAACGCGTTCTTCACGCGCAGCCTGCGGCCGGGCGCCCGGCCGCTCCCGCCCGACGACGACGTCATCGTCAGTCCCGCCGACGGCCGGCTGACCGAGTTCGGCCGGCTCGACGGCTCCCGGCTGCTCCAGGCCAAAGGCAAGTCCTACACGCTCGAAGCGCTGCTCGCAGAACAACCGGACCTTATCGAGTCCTTTCGCGGCGGCAGCTTCCTGACGATCTATCTGGCCCCGCACAACTACCATCGAGTGCATGCCCCGATCCAGGGGCACCTCGACCGCGGGCGATACGTTCCGGGCAAGCGCTTCAGCGTGAATGCCAGGACGGCGGCGAGCATCGACGGCCTGTATTGCCGCAATGAGCGGGTCGCGCTCTGGCTTTCGACGTCGATCGGATACGCCGTCGTCGTCATGGTCGGCGCGCTCAATGTCTCGAGCCTGTCGTCCGAGCTGACGGGTGAAATCGAGAGCGGCCGGGAACGGCTGCTCTCGAGCGAGTCGGCGCCTGAACTCGAGCGCGGCGCAGAGCTCGGGCGGTTCAATCTCGGCTCGACCGTCGTGCTGCTGTTCCCGCGCGCGACCGTGGAGTGGGACGAGTCGCTCGTGGCGGGTCAGAGTCTGCTCATGGGTCAGGCGCTCGGGAGAATCAGCCAGGGCAGCACATCGTGAACGGGACCGCTGGCGTCGAATGACGGGCAAGCCGACGCTGCGCCAGGAGCTCGAGGTCCGCGCCGATGCGCTGGCGGCGATCCGCCGGTTCTTTACCGAGCGCCAGGTGCTCGAGGTCGAGACGCCGTCGCTGTCGGCCACGGCCGCCACTGACCCTGCCCTGACCAGCCTGAGCCTCGAGCTCGAATCGCTGCGCGGACCGCATTACCTGCAGACTTCCCCCGAGCATGCGATGAAGCGGCTGCTTGCGGCCGGCAGCGGCGACATCTTTCAGATCGCGCGCGTCTACCGGGACGGCGAGCTCGGCCGCTGGCATCAGCCGGAGTTCACGCTGCTCGAATGGTATCGAGTCGGCTTCGACGAGTTCGCGCTGATGAAGGAGGTCCACGAGCTCCTCGGCCTCTTACTCGCGGCGCGTTTCCCGGACCTGCCCCGGCTCGATCTGCGCTTTGCCGACGCCTTCGCCGATGCGCTCGGCGTCGATCCGCTGAATCTCGACCCGGCCGCCTGCGATCACCTGATTGCGGCGCTGCAGTCGCACGGCGTGGACGTGCCGGTCGGCCTCACGTCGGACGCGCTGATCGACCTCGCGCTCAGCACCGTCATGGTCGCCGGCTGGCCGCGCGATACCGCCGTGTTTCTCTACGACTATCCGGCAAGCCAGGCGGCGCTCGCGGCAATCAAACCGGGGCCGCCGCCCGTCGCCGCCCGGTTCGAGGTATTCGTCAACGGCCTGGAGCTCGGCAACGGCTTTCGCGAGCTGACCGACGCCGCCGAGCAGAAACGCAGGTTCGAAACGGATCTAGCCTTCCGCCGGGCCAACGGCCTCGCCGAGCCGCCGCTGGACGACGCACTGATCGCGGCCCTCGAGCTCGGGCTCCCCGAGTGCGCCGGCGTCGCGCTAGGCGTCGATCGGCTGATCGCCCTCCGGATCGGCGCCAGCTCGCTGGCCGACGTCATCAACTTCCCCCACCCATAGAGGGGTCAGAGCCCTTTTCCCGAAGAAGGGGTCAGAGCCCTTTCCCCGGAAAGGGCTCTGACCCCTATTGTTCAGGCGCGGGAGACGTACTCGCCGCTGCGGGTGTCGACCTTGATCGTCTCGCCTTCCTCGACGAACAACGGCACCCGGACGACCGCACCGGTCTCGAGCGTCGCCGGCTTGACGCCGCCCTGGGCCGTGTCGCCGCGCACACCGGGATCGGTCTCGACGATCTTGAGCTCGACGAAGTTCGGCGGGGTCACGGCGAGCGGCGCGCCGTTCCAGAGCGTCACGACGCAGACGTCCTGCTCCTTGAGCCACTGCTTGGCGTCGGCGACGGCATTCTCGTCGGCCCCGAACTGCTCGTAGGTATCCGGCAGCATGAAGTGCCAGAACTCGCCGTCGGTGTAGAGGTACTGCATATCCTGCTCGACCACGTCGGCAGCTTCCACCGTCTCGCCCGACTTGAACGTCTTGTCGACGACTCGTCCGGTCTTCAGATTGCGGACTCTGACGCGGTTGAACGCCTGGCCCTTGCCGGGCTTGACGAACTCATTCTCGACAATCGTGTAGGGATCCGAATCGAGAATGATCTTCAAACCACCGCGAAATTCATTGGTGCTGTAAGTGGCCATCGGCGTAGAGTGGACCTGTTTCTATAATGAGCGCGGAATCATACCGCGACGACATCGGGAATCGAACCGGCTTGACCAGACTCGGAGAACGGAACGCGTGCGACCCGGAGCCGCGCTGGCAGCGCCAGCTCAGTGAGGCCGTACGCGAGCTCGGCGAGCTCGAGCGGCTGCTCGATCTGCCTGCCGGCTCCCTGGCCAGTGACACGGTTACCGCCGTCGAGTTTCCGTTGCTCGTGCCGCGGGCATTCGTTGCGCGAATGCAAAAGCGTGATCCGACCGATCCCCTGCTGCGCCAGGTGCTGCCGACTGCGGCAGAGGGGCACCCGGCAGCCGGATTCGTCGCCGATCCCCTCGGTGAGCTCGGCCTCACCCGCGATGGCAGCATCAGCAAGTATCCGGGGCGCGTGCTCCTGATCACGACGGGCGCCTGCCCCCTGCACTGCCGCTACTGCTTCCGGCGGGAGTTTCCGTACTCACGGGAGACGGCGGCAAGAAACGAGTGGCGCGCCGCAGTGGCAACGATACGGAATACGCCCCATGTACATGAAGTCATACTGAGCGGCGGCGACCCCCTCAGTCTCAGCAACGAGCGCCTGGCGCGGCTGATCGCAGAGCTCGAGACCATACCCGGCCTGGAAACACTTCGAATTCACACGCGCTTTCCGATCGCACTGCCGGCGCGCGTCGACCGCGGTCTGGTCGAGCTCTTGAGTGCAACCCGCCTCAACACGGTCGTCGTCGTGCACACGAACCACCCCGCCGAGATCGACGACGCTGTCCGCACCGCTGCGAACGAGCTCAAGAACTGCAGCAGTTATCTCCTCAATCAATCGGTGCTGCTGCGCGGCGTCAACGACAGCGCCGACACACTGATCGAGCTCAGCAAGACGCTTCTGAGCGCGGGCATCCTCCCCTATTACGTTCATCTGCTCGATCGCGTTTCCGGGGCCGCCCACTTCGAGGTCGATGCGGACGAGGGCGCAGAAATCGTCGCGACCATGCGACGAAGAGCGCCCGGCTACCTGATTCCGTCGCTGGTTCGCGACACCTTTGGCGAGTTAAGTAAAACCCCGATTGCGTAACCGATCGCAGTTCAAGTCACGCATGCTCAAAGCGTGAAACGTGTATCAGTGAACACGTCCTCAATCATTAGACTTGAACGCCAGTCCCAAGGGGGGATCAAAGCAAAATCGCATGAACGAATCGTCCGTTCCCGTTGCCGTCCTGACTCTGCGTCCCGATGACGTGGAGTATTTCAATAAGACGATGCGCGACGCCGGACACGCCGTCCGCTGTAAAGGATTCAAGGAGCTCGACGCGCTGACCGCCGGGCTGAAACAGGAATCACCGGAACTGATCATCTTCTTTGCCGACGATCACCCGACCCCCATCCACGAAGTATCGAAGCTCGGGAAGCTGCATGCTCCCACGGCACGCCTGATCGTCATCAGCTCGGACAGCGACGAGTCCGCCATCTGCGAAGCACTTCAGGCCGGAGCCAGAGATCTCGTCTCGCGTGCACGCAAGGAACGAATTCGAATCGTTTACGAACGCGAGCTCATGGCGGTTCGCAACGAACTCGCGTTGCGGGAATCGTCTCAGCTCGCCAAGCAGTACAAGGAACAGCTGAACGCATTCATTTCCTGCTCCACTGATGCGATCGCGCGCGTGCAGGAAGGCATCGTCGTCGAAGTGAATCAGGCATGGGCCGACATCTTCACCGATTCCGACGTCGACGCCGCGCTCGGGCCACTGATGGATTACTTCACGGCGAAGAGCAGGGACATGCTGAAAGGCGCGCTGATAGCCGTCGCGCGCGATCAATGGGACGGGAAACCGCTCAGCATCGAAGCCAATGGCAGCGACGGCGGCACGATTCCGGTTCAGGTCGAGCTGCATCCCTCGAGCCATGACGGGGAGCCGGCAGCCAAGCTCAGTATTCGTTGCCGGCCGCCGGCAGAATCCGAGCAGGCCACCGAAGCCGTAGTCGACAGCGTCCTGACGACCGATCCGGTCACGGGCTTCCTGCACCGCCAGCAGTTCGTCGAGCTGCTGTCCGAGAAGCTGCAGGCCGGCTGCTCGGGCAATGCCCGCGCGCTGGCACTGGTCCGGCCCGACAAGTTCTCCGAGATCGAGCGTTCACTCGGCCCGATTGCGAGCGAAGAACTGCTGGCCGGGCTTGCCGCGATACTCGGCGACGGTCTCGAAACATGCGACATCGCGGGCAGGTTCGGCGGAACGGTCTTTGCGCTCGTGCTCGAGCGCAGTGATGTCAGAGAAGTCCGCGCATGGGGCGAAAGGATGGTTGCGGCGGTGGCCGAGCACCTGTTCGACGTTGCCGGGCGGTCACTGTCATTGACCTGCTCGATCGGAATTGCCGAGATCGGCCAGGGAACCGACATCGCGGAGGACCTGATCCGCAACGCGGGGGATGCGACCCGGCATTGCCGCAAGAACGGCGGCAGCCAGGTTACCGTGAAGGAAACCTCCGACGAGAGCACGCTGCTCAAGCGCGCCGACGAGATCTGGGTCTGGCAGATCAAATCGGCGCTGGTCGAGAATCGTTTCCGGCTGGTGCACATGAACGTCTCGAGCCTCGGCGGACAGGCGGAGCGTATCTACGATACCGTGGTTCGCATGGTCGACGGCCAGGGCGACGAGATCTCTGCCAATGATTTCATGGCCACGGCGGCGCGCAACAGGCTGCTCAGGCCGATCGATCGCTGGGTCGTCAACGCCACGATTTCGTTCTGCAAACGGGACGCTTGCGACCTCGTGTTCGTCAAACTCTCGAACGAGTCGGTGCTCGACTCGACACTGCCGGACTGGGTCGCGGGCCAACTCGCGGAATCAGGCATTCGGCCCGAGCGACTCTGCTTCCAGGTCAGCGAAGACGACGCCAGCCATTATCAGAAGCAAACCGCCGCACTGGCAGCCGCCTTCAAGCGCCGCGGCATCCGATTCGCGATCGAGAATTTCGGCATCGGCAGGCACCCGGAGCGGATCCTGCAGAACATCCCGACCGACTTCGTCAAGTTCGACGGTTCGCTGACGCTCCGGATCTCCGACGATAATGACATCCAGGAACGACTTCGCGCCCTGATCGCCATGGCCAACCAGAAGAGCATCTCGACGATCGCTTCCCACGTCGAGAACGCCAACACGATGGCATTGCTGTTCCAGCTCGGCATCGGTTACATGCAGGGACATTACCTGCACGAGCCCGAGGTCGTGCTCGAAGAGGCCGTCTGACCACTCAGGCGGGCATGAGCCGCTCTACGCTTCTCCAGCCGCGCGGCAGCGCCATGCCGCGCCTCGCCCGGCTGCCCAAATAGTGCTCGAGGTCTTTCGGCTTCAGCGTCATCTCGCGCTTGCCCGACTGGACCTTGAGCGACTGCTCCGGAGCCAGCGCTGCAATCGCCACCAGCCGTTCCTTGCTCTTGGCCGGGAACGCCAGAATCTTGTTGCCTTTGCCGCGGGCCAGCTCCGGTAGCTCTTCGAGCGGAAAGACGAGCAGGCGCCCGTCACTGGATACCGCCGCCAGCCGGTCCTGATCGGCGCCCACCGGAACGGCGGTGACGACCGAAGCGCCGGCCGGCACTTTGAGCGCCGCCTTGCCCGCCTTGTTCCGCGTCGACAGATCTTCGAGCCGGACCACGAACCCGTAACCGGCCGTCGAAGCGATGACCCAGCGATCGTCCGGCTTGCCGATCATGACCGCGCAGAAGCTTGCCCCGTCCGGCGGATTGAGGTGCCGGGACAGTGCCTCGCCCTGGCCGCGGGCCGAAGGCAGCGTGTGCGCCGCCACGTTGTAGGCGCGCCCCGTGCTGTCGATGAACACGGCCGTCTCGTTGCTGCGCCCGGGCGCCGAGGCGAGGAACGCGTCGCCCGATCGGTAGGAGAGCGCCTCGACGTCGATCTCGTGCCCTTTCGCCGCGCGGACCCAGCCGCGTGCCGACAGCACCACGGTGATCGGGTCGTTCGCAATCAGATCCGCCTCGGCGATCGCCTTCGCCTGCGGACGCTCGACGATTGAAGTGCGCCGGTCGTCGCCATGCTCTTCTGCCAGGGCAAGCAATTCCTCACGCATGAGCTTCTTGAGCCTGGCCTTCGACTTGAGCGTCGAGCGGAGATCGGCCTGCTCGTCAGCGAGCGATGACTGCTCCCCGCGGATCTTCATCTCCTCCAGCTTCGCCAGGTTCCGGAGCTTGAGCTCGAGAATGGCTTCCGCCTGAATATCGCTCAGCTTGAACCGTTGCATCAGGACGGGCTTTGGCTCGTCCTCGGTCCGAATGATCTTGATGACCGCATCGATGTTCAGGAAGGCGACGAGCAAACCGTCGAGCACATGCAATCTTGCCGTGACCTTGTCGAGCCGGTGCTGCAGGCGGCGCCTGACTGTCGCCGTGCGAAACTCGAGCCACTCCGTCAAGAGCTCCTTGAGCCCGTAGACCTTCGGCCTGCCGTCGAGCCCGATGACGTTGCAGTTGACCCGAATGCTGCGCTCGAGATCGGTGGTTGCGAACAGATGGCTCATCAACGCCTCGGCGTCCGTGCGCGATGACTTCAGGCTCAAGACCAGCCGCGTCGGGCTCTCGTGGTCGGACTCGTCGCGCAAGTCCTCGACCATGGGCAGTTTCTTTGCCCGCATCTGGGTCGCGATCTGCTCCAGCACTTTGGCGCCAGAGGTCTGGTAGGGCAGCTCGACGATGACGATCTCGCCGCTCTCGACCTCGTAGCGCGCCCTGAGCCTGAGACTGCCCGTGCCCGTCTTGTAGACCTGCATGATTTCCGCACGCGCCGAGACGAGCTCGCCACCGGTCGGAAAATCCGGCCCTTTGATGTGACGCGCCAGCTTGGATAACGGTGCGCCGGGCTCGTCGAGCAGCCGGATCAACGCGGATACCACCTCGCGCAGATTGTGCGGCGGGACGTCGGTGGACATGCCAACCGCGATTCCGCTGGCCCCGTTGAGCAGCAGATTCGGCAGCTGCGCCGGCAGCAGCACGGGCTCCTCGAGCGTGCCGTCGAAATTGGGCACCCAGTCGACCGTGCCCAGAGCCAGCTCTGCGAGCAGCACGCGCGCGTATGGCGTCAGCTTGGCCTCGGTGTACCGCATCGCGGCGAATGACTTGGGGTCGTCCTGCGAGCCCCAGTTGCCGTGGCCGTCGACGATGGGGTGCCGATAGGCGAAACCCTGAGCCATGTGCACCATGGCTTCGTAGCAGGCGAGATCGCCATGAGGGTGAAACTTGCCGAGGACATCGCCGACGGTACGCGCCGCCTTCTTCGGCTTCGACTGTGCCGACAGCCCGAGATCACTCATGGCATAGACGATTCGCCGCTGCACGGGCTTCAAACCGTCGCCGAGATGCGGCAGCGCGCGATCGAGGATCACGTACATGGAGTAATCGAGGTAGGCCTTTTCGGTAAAGGCGGCGAGCGGCAACTCCTCGATGCCGTCAAAGTCGAGCTTCAATTCATGCATGGCGTTCCCGTTTTTCTCGCACGCGTCGCAGTTTCGCGCTCGAGTCAGATTTCGGCCAGATTACCCTTCTCCTGCAGCCACACGCGGCGGTCGCTCGCGCGCTTCTTAGCGAGCAGCTTGTCGAGAATCTCGTACGCGGGGTCCGGTTTGCCCTTCGCGGGCTCGGTGATCGTCAGCAGCACCAGCCGCCGAGTTTCCGGCGCCATCGTCGTTTCCCTGAGCTGCATGGGATCCATCTCGCCGAGGCCTTTGAACCGCGTGACCGAGACTTTGCCTTTTTTCTTCTCCGCCTCGATACGGTCGATCAAGAGGTCGCGCTCGGCATCGTCGAGCGCGTAATGCACTTCCCTGCCGACGTCGATCCGGTACAGCGGCGGCATCGCGACGAACACGTGGCCCTGCTCGACGAGCGCGGGAAAGTGCCGGAGAAACAGGGCGCAGAGCAGCGTCGCGATGTGCTGCCCGTCGGAATCCGCATCGGCAAGGATGCAGATCTTGTGATACCGAAGACCGCTCAGATTCGTCGCCCCGGGATCGATACCGAGCGCAATGCTGATGTTGTGAACCTCCTGAGACGCGAGCAGCTCGCCGGGATCGACTTCCCAGGTGTTCAGAATCTTGCCGCGGAGCGGCATGACAGCCTGCGTCTCCCGATTCCGGGCCTGCTTGGCGGACCCGCCGGCCGAATCGCCCTCGACCAGGAAGAGCTCGGTCAACTCCGGCTCCTGCGAGGTGCAATCGGCGAGCTTTCCAGGCAACGCGGGACCCGCGACAACCTTCTTGCGCGTGACCTTCTTTGCCGACCGTGTCCTCGCCTGCGCATGAGCGATCGCAAGCTCGGCGATCTCGTCACCCGTCTCCGGATGCTGATTGAGCCAGAGCGCGAAACTGTCCTTGACGACACCGGAGACGAAGCTGGCCACCTCGCGGGAGCCGAGGCGCTCCTTGGTTTGACCGGCGAACTGCGGCTCCTGCATCTTGACCGAAAGCACGAAGTTGACGCCCTCCCAGACGTCCTCGGGGGCCAGCTTGATGCCCCGGGGAAGCTTGCCGCGAAAATCCGCGAACTCACGCAGCGCTTCCGTCAGACCGGCTCTGAGCCCGTTGACGTGAGTGCCTCCCTGAGCCGTCGGGATCAGATTCACGTAGCTCTCGGACGTCGTCACCGAACCGTCGGGTTGCCACACGACGGCCCAGTCGATGGCTTCGCGCGGACCCCGCAGGTTGCCGCTGAACGGCTCCGCCGGCAGCCTTTCGCTGTCGGTTAGACTCTCGAGCAGATACTGCTCGAGCCCTTCCTCGTAAAGCCAGCTGTGCTTCTCTTTGGGTTTCTCGATCTCGAGATCGACCTGAAGCCCGGGGCACAACACTGCTTTGGCCCTGAGCACGTGCTTGAGCCGCGACACGGAGAACCTGCTGCTGTCGAAGTACTTCGGGTCGGGCCAGAATCGAATGGTCGTCCCGGTATTGGCCTTGCCCACCTTGCCGACCTTCTCCAGCTTGCCGCGGCGCTTGCCGCCGGCGAAGCTCATGTTGTACTCGACACCGTCGCGTTTGATCCACACGTCTAGCTGCTTCGACAGCGCATTGACGACCGAAACGCCGACGCCGTGGAGACCGCCGGAGAACTGATAGTGCTTGTCGGAGAACTTGCTGCCGGCATGCAGGCGGGTCAGGATCAGCTCGACGCCCGGCATCTTCTCCTTGGGATGAACGTCGACAGGCATGCCGCGACCGTCGTCCGCGACCTCGAGGGACCCGTCGGCGAACAGCTTGACCTTGATCCGCCTGGCGTGCCCTGCCAGCGCCTCGTCGACGCTGTTGTCGATCACCTCGTGCGCGAGATGGTTCGGGCGCGTCGTGTCCGTGTACATGCCGGGCCGCCGGCGCACCGGCTCGAGACCGCTCAGAACCTCAATATCGGCGGCGCGATACGTTTTTGCCATCAACGATTACTCGATTCACCCGGCTTCGCGTCAGGGCGATGCCGTCCCACAGATCCTCAAGGGATCCAAGTCTAATCGAAGTCGGCGACGAGTGCGGCCAGTTGCTCGGGAGTCAGGTCGGATTGATGCGAATAGGCCGGATGATCGATTAGAAATTTCAAAGAAGCGCCCGCCTTGAGCGCCTCGATGTCGTCCGCGCTGAACTGGAATCGCACGAAGTGCACGGCCGAAGTCTTTTCGCCACTGGTGCGATCGAGATCCTCGTCGGCGATGCAGAGTATGCGCTCGCGGTCGTCGACCTGAGCGTAAAGGCGGGTTTCGATACCCGACAGCGCCTGGAGCTTCTCCTTTCGTTCCTCGACATCGGGGAACTCGAGCATGAACGTTGCCTTGAGATTGGTGCCGTCCGGAACCAGAGGATTGTAAGCATCCAGCTCTTCCGCGATCGCCTCGGACTCGAAGATGCGCTCGATTCGCAGCATCTCCTGAACCTGATACTGCATCGTCAGGCGATCCTCGAAATACAGCGTCGCGTTCGGTCCGACCGCGACCTGCCGGTTCTTCTTATGCGCCAGAACCCGCTCACGAAACTCGGGTCTGACTCGATGGTATTCCTCGAGCGAGTACAGTTCCTCGACCTTGATCGCGCCGCGAACCGGTCCGTTAGATGCCATAAGCGCGCCTCAAGAGTTGAATCGGATGAGTGGGCACGGCGGACTCGGCAACGCTCGCGATCTGCTCTGCCGCCATCGGGCAGTCGCTGGTGAAGTGATCGGCGCCGGCCGAATCGACCTGGCGCGCAACGGGACGCGCAATCTTCTTGGAAATCTCGCGATACTCGCGTTTGACTGCGTAGGTGCCGTCATGTCCCGAGCAGCGCTCGATCGCCTTGACCTTGGTGTCCGGAACGAGCTCGAGAACGTCGCGTGTCTTCAGGCCGATATTCTGAACCCGCAGGTGGCAGGGCACCTGGTAGCTGATGGTTCCGAGCACCTCGGCAAAATCGGTCTTCAGGTCACCGTCCCGATGGCGCTGCATGAGGAAATCGAACGGGTCGCAGAATGCGTCGGCGACGGCGCGGACCTTGTCGTCATCGGGGAACAGCAACGGCAGCTCCTGCTTGAACATCAGCACGCAGGACGGGATGCAGGCGGTCAGCGACCAGCCCTTTTGCGCCAGGTCGTACAACACAGGCACGTTCTTGTCCTTGAGCGCGGCGACCGACTCGAGATCTCCGAGCTCGAGCTTCGGCATCCCGCAGCAATGCTCGGATGACGGCAGGCAGACATCGATGTCGTTGTGCTCGAGCACCGCGATCAGGTCGTCGACGACATCCGGCTGATTGCGGTTGCCGTAGCAGGTCGTGAACACGGCGACTTTGGGCCGGGCCGACTGCGCCTGACCTGCCTCGGGGCGTCCGATCCGGGATCTGTTTCGCTTGCGCGCCGACCGGCTGTGGTACTTCGGCACCGGTGCATCCCTGGCCACTCCGAGGGTGCTCTCGATGAGGCTGCGAATCGGGCCGGCGGAATTCAGCGCGTTGACGGCCTGCGCAACGACTGGAATCCCGGCAATGTTCCCGACGGTGTCGGTCGAGCTCAGCAGCTTGTCGCGCGCCTTGGTCTCACCGTCACGAAACTCCTTCGCCTTGGCGCGAAGCATCAGGTGCGGGAAATCGACGTTCCATTCGTGAGGCGGCACATACGGACACTTGGTCATGTAGCACATGTCACAGAGGTAACAATGCTCGACGACGTCGCCGTAGGCGCTCTTGGGAACCGAGTCGAGCTCACCCGACTCGGACTCGTCGACCAGATCGAACAGTGTCGGAAAGGCGTGACACAGACTGAAGCAGCGCCTGCAACCGTGACAGATGTCGAACACTCTCTCGAGCTCGGCATCGAGCGCCTCCTGGTCGAAAAACTCGTCCGTCTTCCAATCGAGTGGATGACGGGTTGGCGCTTCGAGGCTGCCTTCGCGTGTTGACATCCCGTGTTCCTA
>JASFSD010000019.1:0-14198 GCA_050114575.1 Gammaproteobacteria bacterium
AGCGCGAAGATGCGCGCAGCGAGAAGATGCGCTTAGAGTCCCGGGGAAAATGGACGCGAAGGTAGATTCCAAGCCGACGATCATGGACACGATCCTGCTGCTGCTGGCGGTAGGCATCCTCGTGGGCAGCATCTTTTCCTATTACTACTACGCGAACGAGTCGGAATTGCTGCGGGCTGTCGGTGTCCTCGTCGCGTTCGTTCTCGCGGTCTGGATTGCGCTGCAGTCGGCGCAGGGCAAGACGCTCTGGGGATTCATCCAGGGTTCGCGCGTCGAGCTCAGAAAGGTGGTATGGCCGACGCGGGAAGAGGCCATTCAGACTACGCTGATCGTCCTGGTGTTCGCCGCAATCATGGGAACCTTCTTCTGGCTGCTCGATCTGTTCCTGCTCTGGTTCACCCGGTTCGTGACCGGGCAGGGGGCGTAGATCATGGCCAAGCAGTGGTATGTGGTGCACGCCTACTCGAACTACGAGCACAAGGTGAAGAGCTCGCTCGAGGAGCGGATCAAGCGGTTCGGGCTGGAGGACAAGTTCGGCGAGATTCTCGTGCCGACCGAGGAGGTCGTCGAAATGCGGGAGGGGCAGCGAATTCGGAGCGAGCGCAAGTTCTTTCCGGGTTACGTGCTCGTAAAGATGGAAATGGACGACGAGACCTGGCACCTCGTAAAGGAAGTGCCCAAGGTTCTCGGGTTCATCGGCGGGTCGAGCGACAAGCCCGCGCCGATCACGGACCGTGAGGCAGACGCCATTCTGAATCGGGTCCAGGAAGGTGTGGACAAGCCGCGGCCCAAGGTTTTGTTCGAGCCGGGCGAGGTCGTCCGCGTCATCGAGGGCCCGTTCAACGACTTCAACGGGGTCGTCGAGCAGGTCAACTACGAGAAGAGCAAGGTCAGAGTCGCAGTGCAGATTCTGGGCCGTCCGACGCCAGTGGAGCTGGATTTCGGGCAGGTCGAAAAGGCATAGGCGGCGAGTAGAGCAATGGCAAGAAAGATAGACACATACATCAAGCTGCAGGTGCCGGCCGGTCAGGCGAATCCGAGCCCCCCGGTGGGCCCGGCACTGGGCCAGCATGGCGTCAATATCATGGAGTTCTGCAAGGCATTCAACGCCCAGACGCAGAGCATGGAGCAGGGTATGCCTGTTCCGGTCGTTATCACGGTCTACAGTGACCGGAGCTTCACGTTCATCACCAAGACGCCGCCGGCATCGATCCTGCTGCGCAAGGCCGCTGGCATCAAGAAGGGTAGCGGCACACCGAATTCGAACAAGGTCGGCAAGGTGACGCGGGCGCAGCTCGAGGAAATCGCCAGGATCAAGGAGCCGGATCTGAATGCAGCCGACCTGAACGCGGCCGTCAAGATCATTGCAGGCAGTGCGCGGAGCATGGGCCTCGAGGTGGAGGGTCTTTAATCATGGCTAAGCTCAGCAAGGCCCAGAAGAAGCAGCGCGAGTCCGTCGAAGCGGACAAGGTCTATGGCGCAGACGAGGCGTTTGCGCTGCTCAAGGAGTTGGCCAGCGCCAAATTCACCGAGTCGATCGATGTCGCGGTCAACCTCGGCGTCGATCCGAAGAAGTCCGATCAGGTCGTCCGCGGTTCGACAGTGCTGCCTCACGGAACCGGCAAGACCGTCCGGGTCGCTGTCTTCGCGCAGGGCGACAACGCCGAGGCGGCCAAGGAAGCCGGCGCGGACATCGTCGGCATGGACGATCTGGCGGAGCGGATTCAGGGTGGCGAGCTCGATTTCGATGTCGTCATCGCAAGCCCGGACGCAATGCGGGTCGTCGGCAAGCTCGGGCAGATTCTCGGCCCGCGCGGGCTGATGCCCAACCCCAAGGTCGGCACGGTCAGCCCCGACGTCGCGGGCGCGGTCCAGAATGCCAAGGCGGGGCAGGTGCGGTATCGCACCGATCGCGCCGGCACGGTGCATTGCCCGATCGGCAATGTGGACTTCGAGCCGACAGCCCTCAAGGAGAATCTGGCGGCATTACTCGCAGACCTCGACAAGGCGAAACCTGCATCGTCCAAAGGGGTCTATATGAAGAAGGTTTCGATATCGACGACCATGGGCCCGGGTTTACAGGTAGACCAGGCCACCGTCGCCGCGGCTGGCGGTTAAGCAGCAAGGATTTCGAGGCCGGATGTTCGGGCGGCTCTGCCGCTCGAGTATGCGGCCGACATCGAAGACCGCAGGCCCCCGGGGGCGTTGTCACCAGGGGTTAATGGCGCAAGCCGCCTGCGCAGATGGTGTTACCTGACTCCGGTCAATCGGGTGAGGCGCACTGTCGATAGGATCCGCCGGTCCTCTGGGTCGGCGGAATGTGACGCCTTAACCAGGAGGTGAGATGCCACTAAGTATCGAAGCAAAGCGAGAGCTAGTGGATGAGGTCAGTCAGGTCGCGGCCACCGCGCTGTCGGCTGTCGCCGCGGAGTATCGCGGGCTGACGGTCGGCGAGATGACCGAGCTTCGAGTCGAAGCCCGCAAATCGGACGTCTATCTCAAGGTTGTCAAGAACACCCTTGCGCGACGTGCGATCGAAGGCACCGAGTTCGAATGCCTTGCGCCGAGCCTCAGCGGGCCGCTGATTCTGGCGTTCTCGCGAGAGGACCCGGGCGCAGCCGCGAGAGTCATAAAGGGCTTCGCCAAGGAGCACGAGAAGCTCAAGACGGTTGCCCTGGCCCTCGGTGGCTCGTTGTATTCAGCGGCCGACCTGGATCGCGTGGCGGCGCTGCCGACACTCGACGAGGCCAGAGGCAAGTTGCTCGGAACGCTCATGGCGCCCGCATCGCAGTTGGCTCGGACGCTCGCGGAGCCCGCAGGAATGCTGGCCCGGACGCTGTCCCAGCGCGGCGAGCAGGCGGCTTAGTGCGTGCGGCGGGATTGACCGAAATCTGTTCAGGAATCGAAAACCAATATTTGGAGATGATGTAAATGGCACTTAGTAATGACGAATTGATCGAAGCTCTCAGCGAGAAGCCGGTCATGGAAATCGTAGAGCTGGTCAAGGCTCTCGAGGAGAAGTGGGGCGTTTCGGCCGCAGCGCCGGTGGCGGTTGCCGCAGGCGCTGGTGCAGCAGCACCGGAAGCCGCTGCCGAGGAGAAGACCGAATTCGACGTCGTGCTTTCGTCCTTCGGCGACAACAAGGTCGCGGTGATCAAGGTCGTCCGCACGGTCACGGGTCTCGGTCTCAAGGAGGCCAAGGATCTCGTGGAGGGTGCGCCGAGCCCGATCAAGGAAGGCGCTCCCAAGGAAGAGGCAGAGGAAATCAAGAAGCAGCTCGAGGAAGCCGGCGCGCAAGTCGAAATCAAGTGACTTGCCGCGCAGGCGAACACGCAGCGCGGGCCAGCTCGCTGAGGGCGGGCCCAATCCTGGATATCTCATCGCGGGAGCGAGAGTGACGCTCGCTCTGGTCGCGCTGGAGCTCGACCGAGTTGAGCCGACATCGGCGCTTTCGACACCGCAGTTATCGGAGTAGTACTCAATGGCTTATTCGTTTACCGAAAAAAAGCGTATTCGCAAGAACTTCGGCAAGCTTCCGGGCGTTCTGGATGTGCCCTACCTGCTGTCGATTCAGCTTGGTTCGTATGCGCAGTTTCTCCAGGACGGAGTCGAGCCTGCGGCGCGTGAGGATCAGGGGCTGCACGCCGCCTTCCAGAGCGTGTTTCCGATCGTCAGCTACTCCGGTAACGCGGCGCTGGAGTACGTTTCCTATCGCCTCGGCACGCCGGTTTTCGACGTCAAGGAGTGTCAGCTCCGCGGGTTGACGTACGCCGCTCCGCTCAGAGTGCTGGTCCGCCTCGTGATCTACGACAAGGAGGCGACGGGGCCGAAAAAGACGGTCAAGGACATTCGCGAGCAGGAGGTCTACCTCGGCGAAATGCCCCTGATGACGGAGCACGGCACGTTTGTCATCAACGGCACCGAGCGCGTCATCGTCTCGCAGCTGCATCGTTCGCCCGGCGTCTTTTTCGATCACGACAAGGGCAAGACGCATTCCTCGGGCAAGCTTCTGTTCTCGGCTCGCGTCATCCCGTACCGGGGCTCATGGCTCGATTTCGAGTTCGATCCCAAGGACTGCGTGTTCGTGCGTATCGACCGGCGGCGCAAGCTGCCCGTCAGTGTGCTGCTGCGTGCGCTCGAGTACACCAACGAAGAGATTCTCGATCTGTTCTTCGACAAGAACGAGTTCGTGCTCTCGAGCAAGGGCATCACGCTCAAGCTCCTGCCCGAGCGGCTGCGCGGTGAGACGGCTACGTTCGATATCAAGGTGGGCCGCAAGGTAATCGTCGAGAAGGACCGGCGGATTACGCTTCGGCACGTGCGCGAGCTCGAAAAGGCCAAGGTCAAGCAGCTCGACGTTCCGGTCGACTTTCTGGCCGGCAAGGTTCTGGCCCACGATATCGTCGACACCGAGAGTGGCGAATTGCTCGCCGCAGCCAACACGGAGCTCACGATCGAGCTCGTCGAGCAGCTCATCGAGGCCGGCGTCAAGAAGATCGAAACGCTCTACGTCAACGATCTCGATCGCGGGGCATTCATCTCGAATACGCTGCGCATCGATACCACCACGTCCAAGCTCGAGGCGCTGGTCGAGATCTATCGCATGATGCGACCCGGCGAGCCACCGACCAAGGAGGCTGCCGAAAACCTGTTCCAAAACCTGTTCTTCAACTCCGAGCGCTACGATCTTTCCGCGGTTGGCCGGATGAAGTTCAATCGGCGCGTCGGGCGCGATGAGATCACCGGCGACGGCAAGCTGGACAACCAGGACATCATCGATGTGCTCAGGACGCTCATCGACATCCGCAACGGCAACGGCTCGGTCGACGACATCGATCATCTGGGCAATCGGCGCATTCGTTCGGTCGGTGAGATGGCGGAGAACGCTTTCCGCATCGGCCTGGTGCGGGTCGAGCGGGCGGTCAAGGAGCGGCTGACACTGGCCGAGTCCGAAGGCCTCATGCCGCAGGAGATGATCAACGCCAAGCCCGTGGCAGCCGCGGTCAAGGAATTCTTCGGCTCGAGCCAGCTGTCGCAGTTCATGGACCAGAACAACCCGCTGTCCGAGGTCACCCACAAGCGGCGTGTGTCGGCGCTCGGCCCCGGTGGTCTGACCCGCGAGCGCGCCGGTTTCGAAGTGCGCGACGTCCATCCGACGCATTACGGTCGCGTTTGTCCGATCGAGACGCCGGAAGGCCCGAACATCGGGCTGATCAACTCGCTGGCCGTCTATGCCCGAACCAATGAGTACGGTTTTCTGGAGACGCCCTACCGCAAGGTCACGAACGGAAAAGTCACGAGCCAGATCGATTATCTCTCTGCCATCGAGGAAGGCCAGTTCGTCATCGCCCAGGCCAACGCCAATCTGGACGGCAAGGGCGCGTTCATCGACGACCTCGTCTCCTGCCGGCATCAGAACGAGTTTGCGCTGTATCCGGTCGAACGTATCGAGTACATGGACGTGTCACCGAAGCAGATCGTCTCCGTGGCGGCTTCGCTGATTCCCTTCCTCGAGCACGACGACGCCAACCGCGCCCTGATGGGCTCGAACATGCAGCGTCAGGCAGTGCCGACGCTCCGAACCGAGACGCCTCTGGTAGGAACGGGCATGGAGCGCGCGGTTGCCGTCGACTCCGGTGTCACCGTCGTTGCCAGCCGTGGCGGAATCGTCGATTCCGTCGATGCCTCGCGCATCGTGGTCCGCGTCAAGGACGAGGAGACCGTGGCCGGCGAGGCGGGCGTCGATATTTACAACCTGACCAAGTACACGCGTTCGAACCAGAACACATGCATCAATCAGCGGCCGCTGGTCAAGGCGGGCGACGCGATCGAGAAGGGAGACGTGCTTGCCGACGGACCGTCCACGAGCATGGGCGAGCTGGCGCTGGGCCAGAACCTGCTCGTCGCCTTCATGCCCTGGAACGGCTACAACTTCGAGGATTCGATCCTCATCTCCGAGCGTGTGGTCGAGGAAGACCGGTTCACGACCATCCATATCGAAGAGCTGACCTGTGTCGCCCGCGACACCAAGCTCGGCCCGGAAGAGGTGTCCGGCGACATTCCGAACGTCGGTGACGCGGCCCTGACCAAGCTCGACGAGTCCGGCATTGCCTTCATCGGCGCCGAGGTCAAGGCCGGCGATATTCTGGTCGGCAAGGTAACGCCCAAGGGCGAGACCCAGCTGACGCCGGAGGAGAAGCTGTTGCGCGCCATCTTCGGCGAGAAGGCCTCGGACGTTAAGGACACCTCCCTGCGCGTGCCGCCGGGCATGGACGGCACGGTGATCGACGTTCGTGTCTTCACTCGCGACGGCGTCGAGAAGGACAGCCGCGCGCTTTCGATCGAGCGTCAGGAGCTCGAGTCGGTGCGCAAGGATCTCGACGATCAGCAGCGCATCCTCGAGGAGGACATCTATCAGCGCATAGAGAAGCTTCTGGTCAACAAGGTTGCGGCCGGAGGCCCTGCCGGGCTCAAGGCCGGCGGCAAGGTGACCAAGGCCTATCTGGAGGAGCTGCCGCGCGATCAGTGGTTCGCGGTTCGGGTCAAGAACGACGAGGCCAACGAGCAGCTGGAGAATGCAGCGGAGCGGCTGCGCGAGCAGCACGAGGAGTTCGAACGGCGTTTCCAGGAGAAGAAGAGCAAGATCACGGCCGGCGACGATCTGGCACCGGGCGTCTTGAAAATGGTCAAGGTATACCTGGCCGTCAAGCGGCGGATTCAGCCGGGCGACAAGATGGCCGGGCGGCACGGCAACAAGGGCGTCATTTCGACGATCGTTCCGGTCGAGGACATGCCCTACATGGAGGACGGCACACCGGTAGATATCGTGCTCAATCCTCTCGGCGTCCCTTCGCGTATGAACGTCGGGCAGGTGCTCGAGACGCACCTCGGCTGGGCGGCGAAGGGTCTCGGCCAGAGGATCGGTACCATGCTCGAGGAGAACGAGAGCGTCGGCAATATCCGCGGGCTGCTGAACGACATTTACAACAAGAGCGGCGGTCAGACGGCCGATCTCGAGTCGCTGAACGACGACGAGACGTTCGAGCTTGCCAACAACCTCAAGGCCGGCGTGCCGATTGCGACGCCGGTGTTCGACGGCGCGGTCGAGGACGAGATCAAGAACCTGCTCGGCCTCGCCGGGCTTCCGGAGACCGGTCAGGCAACGCTCTTCGACGGGCGCACCGGGCTTCAGTTCGATCGTCCCGTCACCGTGGGCTATATGTACATGCTCAAGCTCAACCATCTGGTCGACGACAAGATGCATGCTCGCTCCACGGGGCCTTACAGCCTCGTCACGCAGCAGCCGCTCGGCGGCAAGGCGCAGTTCGGAGGCCAGCGCTTCGGCGAGATGGAGGTCTGGGCGCTCGAGGCCTATGGCGCGTCCTACACGCTGCAGGAGATGCTGACAGTCAAGTCGGACGACGTGCAGGGACGGACCAAGATGTACAAGAACATCGTCGACGGCACGCACGAGATGCAGGCGGGTATGCCGGAGTCGTTCAATGTTCTGGTCAAAGAAATTCGTTCGCTCGGGATCAACATCGATCTCGATCTCAAGGCCTGATTTCGATCACGGCTAAGTGGGGAACGAAAGAGGGGTCAGAGCCCTTTTGCAAAAAGGGCTCTGACCCCAAACACTAGATAGGTGAAGTGATGAAAGATCTGCTCAGACTGTTCAAGCAGCAAAATGTGGTCGAAGATTTCGATTTGATTCGAATCGGCCTGGCATCGCCGGAAATGATCCGCTCGTGGTCGTTCGGCGAAGTCAAGAAGCCGGAGACCATCAACTACCGCACCTTCAAGCCGGAGCGTGACGGTCTGTTCTGTGCCAAGATCTTTGGGCCGGTCAAGGATTACGAGTGCCTTTGCGGTAAGTACAAGCGCCTCAAGCATCGCGGCGTCGTTTGCGAAAAGTGCGGCGTCGAGGTCACTCAGACCAAGGTTCGACGCGAGCGGATGGGCCATATCGAGCTCGCGAGCCCAGTAGCGCATATCTGGTTCCTCAAGTCCCTGCCGTCGCGCATCGGTCTGATGCTCGACATGACGCTGCGCGAGATCGAGCGCATCCTGTACTTCGAGGCATTTGTGGTCGTCGATCCGGGCATGACGCCGCTCGAGCGCTGTCAGCTCCTGACCGACGAGACTTATCTGGAAGCGATCGAGCAGTACGGCGACGAGTTCGATGCGCGCATGGGCGCCGAGGCCGTGCGTGACCTGCTGACCAGCATGGACCTCGATACCGAGATCGCCAACGTGCGTGAGGAGATCGCAGGCACCAATTCCGAGACCAAGATCAAGCGGTTGTCCAAGCGGCTCAAGCTGCTCGAGTCGTTCATCGAGTCGTCGAACAAGCCCGAGTGGATGATCATGACGGTCCTCCCCGTGCTGCCGCCGGATCTCCGTCCGCTGGTCCCGCTCGACGGTGGTCGCTTCGCGACCTCCGATCTGAACGATCTCTATCGCCGCGTCATCAACCGCAACAATCGCCTGAGCCGACTGCTCGAGCTCAACGCACCCGACATCATCGTGCGTAACGAGAAGCGAATGCTGCAGGAATCCGTCGATGCGCTGCTCGACAACGGCCGTCGCGGCCGGGCGATCACGGGAACGAACAAGCGTCCGCTGAAGTCGCTGGCGGACATGATCAAGGGCAAGCAGGGCCGGTTCCGCCAGAACCTGCTCGGCAAGCGCGTCGATTACTCCGGCCGGTCGGTCATCGTGGTCGGGCCGACCTTGAAGCTGCATCAGTGCGGTCTGCCGAAGAAGCTTGCGCTGGAGTTGTTCAAGCCGTTCATCTTCTCCAAGCTGCAGCTGCGCGGCGAGGCGACGACGATCAAGGCGGCCAAGCGCCTGGTCGAGCGAGAGGGCCCGGAGGTCTGGGACATTCTCGAGCAGGTCATCCGCGAGCATCCGGTCCTGCTGAACCGGGCGCCGACCCTGCATCGGCTCGGCATTCAGGCGTTCGAGCCCGTGCTGATCGAGGGCAAGGCGATTCAGCTGCACCCGCTGGTCTGCACCGCGTTCAACGCCGACTTCGACGGCGACCAGATGGCCGTCCACGTGCCGCTGTCGATCGAGGCGCAGCTCGAGGCTCGCGCCCTGATGATGTCGAGCAACAACATCCTGTCGCCGGCCAACGGCGAGCCGATCATCGTGCCTTCGCAGGACGTCGTGCTGGGTGTCTACTACCTGACGCGTGAGCGGCTCAATGCGCTCGGCGAGGGCATGCTGTTTTCGGGTCTGGACGAAGTGCATCGGGCCTACGAGGCCGGCACGGTCGACCTTCAGGCCAAGGTCAAGGTTCGGGTGACCGAAACGCGGGACGGCGAGTCCGTCTCCAGACTCGTCGATACGACGGTCGGCCGCGCGCTGTTGTCGGAGATCCTGCCGGACGGTCTGCCGTTCGAGCTCATCAACAAGGCGATGAGCAAGCGGGAGATATCGGGGCTGATCAATGCCAGTTACCGCGAGCTGGGTCTCAAGGAGACGGTCGTCTTCGCCGACCAGCTGATGTACACCGGGTTCAATTACGCGACCAAGGCCGGTTTCTCGTTTGGCGTCAACGACATGGTCGTGCCGGACGAAAAGTCCGCCATCCTCGATGCGGCCGAAGAGGAGGTCAAGGACATCCAGGACCAGTATGCGGCGGGCCTGGTGACGGACGGTGAGCGTTACAACAAGGTGGTCGACATCTGGTCGCGCACCAACGACCAGGTGGCCAAGGCCATGATGGAAAAGCTCGGCGTCGACACGGTTACTACCGCCGAAGGAAAAGAGGTCAAGCAGGAGTCGTTCAACTCGATCTATATGATGGCCGACTCCGGTGCCCGAGGATCGGCGGCCCAGATTCGCCAGCTGGCCGGAATGCGCGGCCTCATGGCCAAGCCCGACGGCTCGATCATCGAGACCCCGATTACGGCCAACTTCCGCGAGGGGCTGGACGTTCTGCAGTACTTCATCTCGACCCACGGCGCGCGCAAGGGCCTCGCCGATACGGCGCTGAAGACGGCCAACTCGGGATATCTGACCCGGCGTCTGGTCGATGTCGCCCAGGATCTCGTCGTCACCGAAGCGGACTGCGGCACCGAGCTCGGTCTGCTGATGACGCCGCTGGTCGAGGGCGGCGACATCGTCGAGCCGTTGCGCGAGCGTGTGCTCGGTCGAGTCGTCGGCGAGGACGTCACGCCTCCCGGCTCGTCGGAGGTCGTCATCGAGGCCGGCGCGCTGCTCGACGAGCAGGCGGTACGCGTGCTCGAGAAGTACTCGATCGACCAGGTGCTGGTTCGATCGCCGATCACCTGCAGCACGCGCTATGGCGTCTGCTCGCAGTGTTACGGACGCGATCTAGCCCGCGGTGATCGGGTCAATCGTGGCGAATCGGTCGGCGTCATCGCGGCCCAGTCGATTGGCGAGCCCGGCACCCAGCTGACGATGCGCACATTCCATATCGGCGGCGCCGCGTCCCGTTCGGCTGCAATCGACAGCGTCGAGGTCAAGGGCGACGGAACCCTGCGCTTCATCAACGTGAAGACGGTGCAGCAGGAGGCCACGGGGCGGCTGATTACGACGTCACGCTCGGGTGAAATCGCCGTGATCGACGAGTTCGGGCGCGAGCGCGAGCGCTACAAGGTGCCCTACGGCGCAACGCTCGGAGCCGGCGACGGCGACGCCGTGGCGGGTGGTCAGCTCGTGGCGAGCTGGGATCCGCACACGCACCCGGTCGTCACCGAGGTAAGCGGTATCCTGCAGTTCGAAGACTTCATCGACGGCGTGACCGTGACTTCGCAGGTCGACGAGATGACGGGCCTCACGAGCATCGTCGTGCTCGATGCGGCCCAGCGCGGCTCGAGCCAGTATCGCCCCACGGCGCGGCTCGTGACCGAGAGCGGCGATCCGATCAACTTTTCCAACACGGACATTCCCGCCGCCTATGCGCTGCCGTCGGGTGCCGTCATCAGCATGGACAGCGGCGCCGTGGTTCAGGTTGGCGACGTTATCGCCCGCCTGCCTCACGAGACGTCGAAGACGCGCGACATCACGGGTGGCCTGCCACGCGTCGCCGATCTGTTCGAGGCGAGGCGGCCCAAGGATTCAGCCATCATGGCCGAGTTCACCGGTACGGTCAGTTTCGGCAAGGAGACCAAGGGCAAGCGCCGTCTGGTAATCACCGATGCCGACAGCGAGACCTACGAGGAGCTGATTCCGAAGTGGCGCCACCTCAACGTCTTCGAGGGTGAAACGGTGCAGCGCGGCGAGATCATCGCCGACGGCGAACCGAACCCGCACGACATCCTGCGGCTGCAGGGGGTGACCGCGCTGGCCGACTATCTCGTGCGCGAGATTCAGGACGTCTACCGACTGCAGGGCGTCAAGATCAACGACAAGCACATCGAGGTCATCGTTCGGCAGATGCTGCGCAAGGCCGAGATCACCGATTCCGGCGATTCCAAACTGCTGCGGGGTGAGCAGCTCGATCGGGCGCGCGTGCTCGAGATCAATGCCGAGCTCGAAGCCAATGGCGAGGCCCCGGCGCAGTTCGATCCGGTACTGCTCGGGATTACCAAGGCATCGCTGGCAACGGAGTCGTTCATTTCTGCCGCGTCGTTCCAGGAGACGACCCGCGTTCTGACCGAAGCCGCAGTCCGCGGCATGCGGGACGATCTGCGCGGCCTCAAGGAGAATGTCATTGTCGGCCGGCTGATCCCGGCCGGCACCGGCTTTGCCTATCACGAGGAGCGGCGGCAGACCCAGGAGGACATTCTGTCGGCCGAGCTGAAGGAGCTCGAGGCGTCGCAGGCGGCCGCGCAAGGTGCGGAAGCCGCAGATGAAGCAGCAGCCTCGGATTCGGCAGCCGCGGAAGGCTCGGGCGCCGACGACTCGGTGCCGGCGGAGCAGGAGTAACGGCGACGGTTGACGTCGCCGGGCGACGACCCTAGACTCTGCCGGCTCACTCGCGGGCGGCGCTGCCGTCCGCCATTTTCGGCTGCGGGCCGCGTTGCCGGCAGTCTACGGACAGCCCATTCGCTTTGGTGGCGGTGGGCTATTTGTTTGAATTGTGAAGGCGGTCGGTTCGGCCGCACGAGGAAAAGAACGCCAAATGTCGACGACCAATCAGCTGGTGCGAAAGCCTCGCTCGACCAAGCGGGCCAAGAGCAATGTGCCGGCGCTCGCCGCATCACCGCAGAAGCGCGGCGTGTGCACGCGGGTCTACACCACCACGCCAAAGAAGCCGAATTCCGCCATGCGCAAGGTCGCACGCGTTCGGCTGACCAACGGCTTCGAGGTGACGAGCTACATCGGCGGCGAAGGCCACAACCTCCAGGAACACTCGGTTGTGCTGATTCGGGGCGGCCGCGTCAAGGACCTGCCCGGCGTGCGCTATCACACCGTTCGCGGCACCCTCGATTGCGCCGGTGTCGGCGACCGCAAGCAGGCCCGGTCGAAATACGGCGCCAAGAAGCCCAAGGGCTAACCGCACGGGTCTGATAAGAAATGTCTCGACGTAATCAAGCACCACGCCGCAACGTTCTGCCCGATCCCAAGTACGGCAACGAGATGCTGGCGAAATTCATGAATATGGTCATGAAGAGCGGCAAGAAGTCCGTAGCCGAGAAGATCGTTTACGGCGCCCTCGACCGAATCGCGGAGCGATCCGGCCAGGACGAGCAGCATGCGCTGGAGTTGCTGAGCCAGGCGCTCGAGAACATCAAGCCGGCCGTGGAGGTCAAATCGCGGCGGGTCGGCGGAGCCACCTACCAGGTACCGGTCGAGGTTCGCGCAACGCGTCGAGAGACGCTTGCCATGCGCTGGGCGATCGACGCAGCGCGCAGCCGCTCGGAAAAGACCATGGCACACCGGCTGGCGCACGAATTGCTGGACGCGGCCGAGAACCGCGGCGCAGCGGTCAAGAAGCGTGAGGACACGCATCGTATGGCGGAGGCCAATCGGGCGTTCGCCCATTACCGGTGGTGAGATGCGCCTGAGGCGGTGCCATGCCCAGAAAGACTCCGCTCGAGCGATATCGCAATATCGGCATCATGGCGCACATCGATGCCGGCAAGACCACGACGACTGAACGCGTTCTCTTCTACACCGGCGTGTCCCACAAAATGGGCGAAGTCCATGAAGGCGCGGCCGTCATGGACTGGATGGAGCAGGAGCAGGAACGCGGCATAACCATCACGTCCGCGGCGACGACCTGCTTCTGGTCGGGGATGGATCAGTCCCGCCAGGAATACCGCATCAACATTATCGATACGCCCGGGCACGTCGATTTCACGATCGAGGTGGAGCGCAGCCTCCGGGTTCTCGACGGCGCCGTCGCCGTATTCTGTGCCGTAGGCGGCGTCGAGCCCCAGTCCGAGACGGTCTGGCGGCAAGCGAACAAGTACGGCGTCCCCCGCATTGCGTTCGTCAACAAGATGGATCGTGCCGGGGCCGATTTCTTCCGCGTGGTCGGTCAGATCCGCGATCGGATCAACGGCAACCCCGTTCCGCTGCAGATTCCGGTCGGTGCCGAAGACGAGTTCCGCGGTGTCATCGATCTGATCAAGATGAAGCAGATCGCCTGGGACGACGCGACGCTCGGCGTGAATTTCGAAGAGATCGACGTTCCCGACGAATTGCGCGAGCTGGCCGCGTCTCACCGCGAGGCGCTGATCGAGGCGGCGGCCGAGGGCGAAGAGGCGCTGCTGGACAAATACCTGGAGACCGGCAGCCTCGATGCCGACGAGATCATGCGCGGCATCCGCAAGCGTTGCCTGGCGAATGAGATCACGCCGGTCACCTGCGGTTCGGCGTTCAAGAACAAGGGTGTGCAGGCGATGCTCGACGCGGTAGTCGACTACCTGCCGTCGCCGGCAGAGGTGCCGCCGATTCGCGGCATTCTCGACGGTGGTGAGGAGGCCGTTCGCGAGTCCAGGGACGACGCTCCGTTTGCTGCGCTCGCATTCAAGATCGCAACCGACCCCTACGTCGGCAATCTGACCTTTTTCCGGGTCTATTCGGGTGTGCTGAACTCCGGCGACACAATCTTCAACCCGATCAAGAGCAAGCGCGAGCGCATCGGCCGCATCCTGCAGATGCACGCCAATGATCGCGAGGAGCTAAAGGAGGTCAGGGCCGGCGACATCGCTGCGGCCGTTGGCCTGAAGGATGTGACGACCGGTGACAGCCTGGTCGACCCCAAGGCGCCGATC
>JASFSD010000020.1:0-14173 GCA_050114575.1 Gammaproteobacteria bacterium
TCTTTTACCGCATTGTCGACAAACAGTACGATGAGTTCGATTGCGGCCTGCATTTTGCCGGGTCGGCCGGAAGTTGCATTCTTCGCCACTTTGCCGAAGAGCCAGATGAACAGGCCGCCCAGCAGCAGCGAAAACAGCATGGAATCTATATTGAGCGACCAGGACCAAAGCGTCTGCGGACAGTGATTGAACACCCATTCGCCATGATCCCGGCAAACAGTCCAGTTGGTCAGATGATGGTCGATGTATTCGCCGGCGGTTTGTCCCGCGGCTGAATGGGCTTCTTCTTCCATGCTCTAAATCTTCGCTTTACCGTCTCTGCCGTCCAGTCGCTCGCTGCCCATCAGCGGCGCGCACAGAATCACCAGCTGTGCGGCGATATATCCTGCGAAAACCGCCGGTGCCGAAATCGGCCGCACCGCAATGAAGACGACCGCAAACAGCAGCACCGTCAACATAAGCTTTCCTATCTCGCCGACCCAGGCCGCACCCAGGAGCGCCCGTGCACTGGATCCGGCCCGCGGCGTCAAAAGCAATGCTGCCAGAAACGCGTTCGGCAGAACCGCAGCCACGCCGCCCATCAGCGCCGAAAACCCGGCCGTGCTTCCCAGCCAAAGCGCAAGCCCACTCGCAACGAGCCCACCGACGAGCGCCTGGGCCAGCAAGATCGAAAGGATCGGCTGTTTCCCCGGAGTCGGCACGGTGAACTCTTGAATCGCCTCAGTGACTACGGCCAAAAAAAAGCCGGCGGCAACAGGCCTCGGCTCAACCGGTGTATTGTAAGCAGACGATCCGGGCCGATCAACTCACTTGATGTGCGAGAGGATCCCGTCGAGCTCGTCCAGGCTCGTGTACCGGATCACGATCCGCCCACCCTTGCGCCCGCTCTCGATCGACACCGCGGCGCCCAGCCTTTCACCGAGCTCAGTCTCCAGGCGACGGACGTTCGGGTCTTTTTTCCTGGGTGCCGGTGCCTCGCGCTCCCTGTCGCGCTCGAGCCGTCGCACGGCGCGCTCGGTCTCGCGGACGCTCCAGCCCTGCGCTACGGCTTTGCGCGCCAGCTCCACCATGACTTCCGCCGAGCTGATTCCCAGCAGAGCACGAGCATGGCCCATATCGAGCTCCCGCGACTCGAGCAGCCGGCTCACAGGCTCCGGCAGATCGAGCAGACGCAACAGATTGGAGACTGCGGCACGTGAGCGGCCAACGGCCTCGGCCGCTTCCGCATGCGTCATCTCGAACTGCGTCACGAGCCGCGACAGCGAGCGGGCTTCCTCGATCGGGTTCAGATTCTCGCGCTGGATATTCTCGATCAGGGCAACGGCGACTGCGGCTTCGTCGGGAATCTCGCGAATCAGAGCCGGCACGGTTGTGAGTCCTGCGAGCTGCGCCGCCCGCCAGCGGCGCTCACCGGCGACGATCTCATAGTGCGTCTCGCCGTTCACGTTGCCGACGGAACGGACCACGATGGGTTGGACGACGCCCTGGACCCGAATGCTCTCGGCGAGGTCCTTGAGGCTCTCCTCGTGCATGTCGACACGTGGCTGGTACTTGCCGCGCTGCAGGAGATCGACGGGCAATTCACGCAGGTCCGCTGACGCCGCCGGTGCGCCCGTCTGCCCCCTCGAACTCAGAAGGGCATCGAGCCCTCTGCCGAGACTCTTGCGCTTAGCCATCGGTTTATTATGCGTTCACTGCCCGGCGCTTTCACGCCGGTTGATCTCACCCGCGAGCGCCAGATAGGCCAGCGCCCCGCGAGAGAACTTGTCGTGAAACAGGGCCGGGCGGCCGAAGCTCGGGGCCTCGGCAAGGCGAACGTTACGCGGGATCACCGTCCGATACACGCGGTCGCCGAAGTGCTCGTGCAGCTGGGACGAGACTTCGTTCGCGAGATTGTTCCTCGGATCGAACATCGTCCTCAGGATGCCGTGGATCGATAGCGACGGGTTGGCGCGCTCCTTTATCTGCTCGATCGTATCGACCAGCGAGCTCAGGCCCTCGAGCGCGTAGTATTCGCATTGCATGGGGATCAGCACGTGGTCCGCAGCGATCAGCGCGTTTACCGTCAGCATGTTCATTGCCGGCGGGCAATCGATGAGGATGTAATCCAGGTTTTCAGCGAATCCGGCAAGCGCGTTACGCAAGCGATATTCCCGGTTCTCCTGATTGAGCAGCTCGACCTCGGCTGCAGCAAGCTCCTGATTCGATGGAAGCACCGAGTAGCCGCCCTCCGCCGCCGGCATTACCGCGTCGGCGGCAGTGCACTGCCCGACGAGCACCTCGTATGCACTCAACTCGACTTCGTTCTTGTCGATTCCCGAGCCCATGGTCGCATTGCCCTGGGGGTCGAGGTCGATCAACAGAACCCGGCGCTTGGTCGCGGCCAGCGACGCTGCGAGGTTCACGCACGTCGTCGTCTTCCCGACCCCGCCTTTCTGGTTGGCTATCGCAATGATTTTCGCCATGCCGAATTATTACTCGAGTCCGCCGCTCACGACACGGTCTCGCTGATGAGCACGACGATCCGGCTCTCGAGGTCGCCGGCCGGCGGGTCCACATCCAGCTCCCTGAACCCCTCTGCCAGGCGCACGATATCTCTGCCCTTGACCTCGCCGGTCAAGAGCACGAGACGCCCGCCGGGCGCCACGAGCGGGCGCGTGACGGCGAGGAGCTCCGCTGGCGGCGCGACGGCCCGCGCGAGCACCGTGTCGAACGGTCCGGTCGTGACCTGCTCGGCCCTCGCGTGCGCGACTTCCACGTTCTCGAGCGCTAGCTCGGCTGCCACGTGGCGCAGGAAACTCGCGCGCTTGCGCCGGCTCTCGATCAGCGTGAAGGCGATGTCGGGCAGGCAGATGGCCAGCGGCATACCGGGCAGACCACCGCCCGATCCGACGTCCGCTGCTTCAGGCCCCCGGACGAATGGCTTGAGCGCCAGGCTCTCGACGAGATGGCGGTTGACGAGCTCGGCCCGATCCCGAATGCCGGTCAGATTGTGGACGCGATTCCACTGCTCGAGCAGATTCAGGTAAGCCGCGAGCGCCGTCGCCTCGTCGACGCGGACAGGCATACCCTTGGCCCCGAGCCGCGCCGACACGGCCTCGCGCGTCAGCGGCTCCATGTCCTGAGCGGACTCCGATGTCCGCCACCTGCCGGTCGGCCCCCGGCGCACCGGCCACAGCCGCTCATGCGCTCTGCCGCGATTGCTGATTCTTCTTCAAATGAACGAGCAGCAGCGAGATCGCCGCCGGAGTCATTCCCGATACGCGACCGGCCTGGCCGATGGTGGCAGGACGGATTCGCGCCAGCTTTTCCCTGACCTCGTTGGAGAGCCCCTTGACGCTCGCATAGTCGATGTCCTCCGGCAGGCGCAATGCCTCGGCGCCTCGGGAGCGCTCGATCTCGCGGCCCTGGCGCTCGATGTAGCCTGAGTACTTCGCTTCGATTTCCAGGCTCTTCGCGACCTGCTCACGTTCTTCGTCGGTCAGATCATCGAACGCGGCCGGCGAGCCGACGCGGTCGAGTGAGGTCAAATGAGAATGCTGCACCTCGGGCCGCCGCAGCAAAACGCTGCCCGTCGCTTCGCGTCGGAGCGGTGCGAGCGCATGGCCGGCCGGCACGTCCACCGGGCGGACGACTACCGCATCGAGACGCGCACACTCACTCTGGAGCGCCTCCTGCTTACGCTCGAACGACTGCCAGCGGCCGTCGTCCACGACGCCGAGCTTCCGGCCGGCCGGGGTCAGCCTCGCGTCTGCATTGTCCTCGCGCAGCATCAGGCGGTATTCCGCCCGGCTCGTGAACATCCGATACGGCTCGGATGTTCCGCGGGTCACGAGATCGTCGATGAGAACCCCGATATACGCTTCGTCGCGGCGGGGGGTCCATGCCGCTTCGTCTCTGGTCGCGCGCGCCGCGTTGATGCCGGCGATGATGCCCTGGGCCGCGGCTTCCTCGTAGCCCGTGGTGCCGTTGATCTGACCGGCGAAATACAGACCGCGAACGGCCTTGGTCTCGAGCGAAAGCTTGAGATCGCGCGGATCGAAATAGTCGTACTCGATCGCATACCCCGGCTGCGTGATCCTGGCCTCGTGCAGTCCCGGGATCGAATGAACCAGGGCTTCCTGAACATCGACGGGGAGGGAGGTCGAGATCCCGTTGGGATAGACGCGGTCGGTATCGAGGCCCTCGGGCTCCAGAAAGACCTGGTGCGAGACCCGGTCCGCGAAACGCACGACCTTGTCCTCGATAGATGGGCAGTAACGGGGGCCCACGCCCTCGATCTCGCCGCTGTAAAGAGGCGACCGTTCCAGCGCCTGGCGAATGATGTCGTGCGTCTGCTCGGTCGTATGCGTGATATGACAGGCGCGCTCCGGCGGCCGTCCGGCACGGCTGCCGACGAACGAGAACACCGGCGCGGGCCTGTCGCCGGGCTGCGGCTCGAGGCTTCCGAAATCGATCGTGCGCCCGTCGATTCGCGGCGGTGTGCCTGTCTTGAGCCGGCCGACGGCGAGACCGAGATCCTTGAGCCGCTCGGCCAGCGGGATCGCCGCCGCGGCGCCGATCCGCCCTCCCGAGCTCTTGGCTTCGCCGACGTGGATCCTGCCGTTGAGAAAGGTGCCGACAGTCAGGACCACGGCGGCGCTCTCGATGCGCCGACCGCTCTCGGTGACGACAGCCCTGACTGCGCCGTTGTCGATCACGAGGTCGACAACGGCATCTGCGGCTAGCGTCAACCCGGGCTGAGCCTGGAGAAAACCCCGGATCGCGCGGCGATAAAGCGCCCGGTCCGCCTGCGCGCGCGTTGCGCGAACCGCAGGGCCCTTGCTCGCGTTGAGCGTTCGGAAGTGAATCCCGGCACGGTCTATCGCAAGTGCCATGACGCCGCCGAGCGCATCGACCTCCCTGGCGAGGTGGCCCTTGCCGATGCCGCCGATCGCCGGGTTGCAGCTCATCTGGCCCAGCGTCTCGAGCTCGTGGGTCACGAGCAGAGTCTCGGCGCCACTTCGCGCGGCCGCGAGCGCCGCCTCGGTTCCGGCATGGCCGCCACCGATGACGACGCAGTCGTAGCGATTGCGCGATCCTGAACTCATGGGCCGCGATTGTATCGAGTTTAGAACAGCGACTGCTGCGGCGACGTCGGCACGGGCGGCCGGAATCGTCCCGTCTCGAGCTCGAATCGCGCCTCGTTCCGATCGAGCCCGAGCTTGCGTACGGCGAGCTCGAACCGTTCACGCAGAAGGTCGGAATAAACACCGGTACCGCGCTGGCGGCTGCCGAAGTTCGGATCGTTCTCGCGCCCGCCGCGCAGCGCTCTGATGCGGGACATGACGTGACTGGCCTTCAGCGGCTCGTGCAGCTCGAGCCATTCGCGGAACAGATCGCGCACCTCGAGCGGCAATCGCAATACGATGTATCCGGCCGAGAGCGCCCCGGCGGAAGCGGACTCTTCGAGGATGCGTTCGAGCTCGTGGTCGGTCAGCGCGGGTATGACGGGCGCAACCATGACACCGACAGGCACGCCTGCCTCGGAGAGTCGGCGGATTGCCGCGAGCCTTGCAGCCGGCGATGCCGCGCGCGGCTCCAGTGTCCGTTTGAGTTTCGCATCGAGCGTCGTGATGCTGATGAACACGGCAACGAGCCGCCGCTCGGCCATGCTCGCAAGCAACTCGATATCGCGCCCGATCAGCGCTGCCCCCTTGGTGACGATCGTCGCCGGATGATCGCAATCGGACAGCAGCTCGAGGATGTCGCGAGTAACCCGATACTCCCGCTCGATCGGCTGATACGGATCCGTATTGGAGCCGAGCGCTATCGGCGAGCACTGATAGCCTTTGGCGGAGAGCTCCTTCTCGAGCAGCGCCCGGGCGTCGGCTTTGTAAAAGAGTTTCGTTTCGAAGTCGAGACCCGGGGACAGATTCACGAACGAATGACTGGGGCGGGCGTAGCAGTAACTGCAACCGTGCTCGCAGCCCCGATACGGATTGATCGACTGGCTGAACGGAATGTCCGGCGAGTCGTTTCGCGCGATGATGCGCCGGGCGCTCTCCGCCAGAACGCTCGTCTCAAGCCTCGGCAGCGGCTCGTCGAGAATCCCCCAGCCATCGTCTGCCGCGTCCGCACCGGTCGACTCGAACCGCCCCGCCGGATTCGAAGCCGCACCACGCCCCGGACGAATGTATTGCCGATCACCCACGAACCCACATTAACTGTACAAACGTACAGCCTCAAGCCCCGAAGGGTCGAACCGGAGTCGCGGCCTCGACACCGGTTCAAGCGTCGTGAGCACGCACCGGTCTGAACGAGACCCTCGCGCGCAGGGATGCGCGCGCGGAGCCCCCATGGACGGGTTCACGGCGTGTCTCGCTCAGACCGGTGCGTGATCGCGACGCGCCCACGGGATGGCACCGCCCCTCTTCAGGTCAGCTAAGCCGAAAGCAGATCCGGCAAGAGCCGCCCCGTACTGTCCCCGAGCGAGTCCACCCCCGCGCCGACATTGTCGAGCACCGTCAACAGCAGGTTCGTCATCGGCGTGTGCCGCGGATAAACCAGATGCTGCCCGGTGCGGATTTTGCCCCCGAGGCGGCCCACGGTGAGCAGCGGCAGCTCGTCGTGCCGGTGCAGATTTCCATCGCCCATGCCGCTGCCGTAGAGAATCAGACTGTGATCCAGCAGGCTGCCGTCGCCATCCGGCGTCGCCTGGAGCTTTTCGACAAACTCGGCGAAAAGCTCTACGTGATAGGTGTCGATGCGGGTCTTCTCGTCTATGAGATCGGGGTCGTCACGGTGATGGGAAACATTGTGATGCGCATTGGATACGCCGATATTCGGATAGCTGAGCCCGGAAAGCTCCCGTGCCACGATCATGCTCGTGATCCGGGTCATGTCGGCCCGGAATGCCAGGACCTGCAGGTCGTACATCATGCGCGCGTGTTCTTCGTACGTATCCGGAATGCTCGTCGGCCGCTCGGGCAGGGCGATGTCCTGGGCGCCCTTGGCTTCGGCGCTTTGAATGCGCCGCTCGATCTCGCGCACTGAATCGAGATATTCGTCGAGCTTGCGTGTATCCGAGGCGCCGAGGGTGCCGGCGAGGCGGCCGGCCTCGTCGAGCACGGAATCAAGGATACTGCGCGTGACACCGAGCCGGGCGAAGCGTTCCTCGCTCGATCCGCCGTCGCCGAAGAGTCGCTCGAACACGACGCGCGGATGCAGCTCGGCCAGGTTGGGCGTGGTTTCGCTGCGCCAGGAAACCGTATTGACATAGAAGCAGTCGCCCGCATCGCAGGCGCCCTGCATCGGCGGGTCGATGCTGAGCTCGATCGACGGCAGCGGCGTGTCGCGCCCGATGACACGGGCAGCCAACTGATCGGCCGAGGTCGCAAGCTTCACTTCGACGCCGGGTCGCGTGCGGTCGTAGGCATGAACCCCGGTCAGCCATGCGGCGGACGCCCGTGGGTGGTCGCCAGTGCCGTCGCCTTTGGTGTCGGCCTCGAGATGGGCCAGCCCCGAGACGACATTGAGTTGATCGCGAACCTTGCCGAGCGAGGCGAGGTTCCGCGTCAGCTCGAACTCCGTGCCCTCGGTCTTCGGCGTCCAGTGCTCGTGGACGATGCCGTTGCCGGCGTAAACGAAGCCGAGACGCGGCGGCGCATTCGCGGCATCGGCTGCAAAAGCCGGCAACATCGAGTCGAGCAGCGGCAGCGCCAGCGAGGTGCCGACACCACGTAGAAATGTCCGTCTCGGCAGGGCCTTTCTGGTGACAAACATGGCTCTAACCCTCACTCTCGGCTGGTTCCGCGGCCGGCGCCATCCGCATCTTAAATGGCACGCTCGTGACGATGCCGCGAACGAGAGCCGAAAATCTGTAGTCGTCTTCGGCCGCTCGGCGCACGATGGCGCGGATCGCCGGACGGTCGTAATACTGCACGTTACGGCCAAGAGCATACATCAGAAGCTTCTCGGTCACGGCGCTGACGAAGCGCTCGGGATCGTCCAGCAACAGTCCCCGTATGCCTTCCACCCCGGCAATTACGGTGCCATCGGTCAGCGTGCTCCTGGCCTCGATGGGCAGGCCGCCATCGGTTTCGCGCCAGCGGCCGATCGCGTCGAAATTCTCGAAGGCAAAACCGATCGGATCCATCTGCGCATGGCAGCTCGCGCATTCGGGGCTCTCCCGGTGCCGGGCCATGGACTCCCGGAGCGTCATCGTCGCCTGCTCGGCCGTGCTTTCTTCCACCAGTGCCGGCACATCCGGGGGCGGGGGCGGCGGCGGTGAAGCCAGCAGATTGTCGAGCACATACTTACCGCGCAGCACGGGCGAGGTCCGCGTCGGATAGGAGGTCAGCGTCAGAATGCTGCCCTGCCCGAGAAGCCCGCCGCGCGGGCTGCCTTCCGGCAGCGTGACCCGACGAAAGCGGCTGCCCTTCACGAACGGAATCCCGTAGTGCTCTGCGAGGCGCTCGTTGACGAAGGTGTAGTCGGCGCGAATCAGATCGAGCACGCTGCGTTCCTCGCGCAGGACGCTCTCTACGAACAGCTCGGTTTCGCGAACGAAGGCCTCGCGCAGTCCTTCGTCGTAATCACGAAAGATGAAGAGATCCGGGTCCTTACCCTCGACGTCACGCAGAAACAGCCATTGCGCCGCAAAATTGTCGACCAGCGAGGTCGCTCTTGGATCCTCCAGCATGCGCTCGGCCTCGGCCATGAGCACCTCGTCGTCGGCCAGCGCCCCGGTTCGCGCGAGCTCGAGCAGGCGTTCGTCGGGCAGACTGCTCCAGAGAAAGAAAGAAAGGCGCGATGCGAGCTCGAGAGGACTGACGGCGAAAGGCTGCCCGGGCAGAGCAGTGTCCGGCACGCGCTCGATGCGATAGAGGAACTGGGGGCTGACGAGCAGCCGCTCCAGCGCTCGCTGAATTCCTGCCTCGAACCCGCCCTCGACGCGACCGTCCTCGAAAAACGCCATCAGCGTATCGACGTCGGCCACGGCGGCGGGCCTACGATAGGCGCGGCTCACCAGGGCCTGCAGAATCCTGCGCGCGCATGGCTCACCACCCGCCGCTGTCTCGGGCGCACAGCTGAATATCCGCTCGCGGCTCGGCGTCGTGCCCGAGCCGGTTGGCGTAAAAGGACCGGAAATCGTCACCAGCTCGATTGCCGGCAGCGTCCCCCGACTCCGACGCTGCACACGGACGGTCGATTCATCGAGCGCGTGTGTACGCCGTATGAACGACACCCCGACCGCATGCGGGCCAGCCGATACCGGCGCACGAAACTCGAGATCCCTACCGCGACCACCGGTCTCGCCGAGCGCGACACGGGCGCCGTCGATCGTGAGCTCGATCTCGTGCGGCTCGCGGGCAAATCGCGCGAGGTCGATCGAAAAAACGTACTCGGCATCGAGCGGGAAATAGGACTCTGTGACCAGGCCGCCACGGGTGCCGAAAGGCTGGCCCTCGACCGACTCGTCCTGAGGCAGCTCGAGCGGCATCCGGTGCATGTTGACCATCGTCGGCATACGCAGATCACCGACTGCCAGTCGCGCAATCTTCTGCGCCGCGCCGAGATAACGCTCGAATGTGCCCGGCGAGACGAACAACAGATCGGCGATGTTGTCGAAGCCGCTCGCTGCATTGTCGGGCGGCAGCAGCAACTCGTAATCCATCTCGGCCGGCAGGTGGTCGAGTGCGAGAAGATCGCGAATCGCATTTTTGTATTCGGTCCGGGTCAAACGGCGCAGCAGCGGCAGGCTGCCCGGGTTCGGCTCGGCGGCCGCCGCGGCATCGAGCTCGCCTTCGAGGAAACGGACGATCGTCTCGTTGGTTCCCGATGGAGGCCGAGGCTCACCCAGCGGGGGCATCGAGCTGCCATTGAGTTTGTGCACGACCTTCTCCCAGACCTCGGCATGGGCGCCGATGTCGGCCAGGAGATCGCCGTCGAGCGAGAGGCTGCCCATGAGATCGACGCCGTTGTGGCAGCCGACGCAGTAGGTGTCCAGGGTCGCGGACGTGGTCTCTCCCGCCTCCGGTTCGAACAGCGAGCGGCCAGCTTCCGTGCCCAGGAGGACGATCGCCGCTCCGACTGCGACGACGCCGGTAACTGCCGCGAAAGCCCGAAATCGAACCTTTGAGGTCATTTCTGCCTGCTACCAACGTATCATTGCCTGAATTGTAGCCCGGCTTGATCCGGGCTGCGTTTCGAACACGTGATGGACCGATCGGGGGAAAGCATGGCGCGACGCGCTGCTGGCGGACGAAGCTGGTCGTCCGCTCTGCTCGTGACGGTTACCGCCGGACTCTTGCCGCTGGCTTTTGTCGAAGCCGACACTCGGCTCATCGAGGCTGCCAGCGAGGGGCGCCGTGACGTCGTCGTCGCACTCCTCTCCGGCCAGTCCGAGGTGGATTCCCCGGGCCCCGACGGCTCGACGGCCCTGCACCATGCGATTGCCGCCGGCCACGGCGAAATCGTCGAGCTGCTGCTGGCCGAAGGTGCGCAGCCCGACCAGCGCACGCGCACCGGGGTTACGCCGCTGGCGCTGGCGGCGCTCGACGGCGACGCGGCGATCATCGGCCATCTGCTAGAAGCCGGCGCCGATCCGAACGGCCTTTCCAGCGAAGGTGAGACGCCTCTGATGCTTGCCGCCAGCAACGGCCGCCCGGCTGCCGTCACCGCGCTGCTTCAGAGCGGAGCAGACCCCAACTTGACCGAGCCGTTCCGCGGCCAGACTGCGCTGATGTGGGCAGCCGGGGAAGGTAATGCCGACGCGGCGTCGCTGCTGATCGCGGCGGGCGCCGATATCGAGGCTCGGTCGACCGCGGGTTTCAGCGCCCTGCTTTTTGCGGTGCGCGAGGCCAGGCTCGATCCTCTGCGCGCGCTGATCGATGTCGGTGCGAACGTCAACGCGCTGGCTCCTGACGGCACCAGCGCCCTCAATGTCGCGGTCGTCAACGGCTATTACGAGGTCGCATCGGTTCTGCTGGAGCATGGTGCCGATCCGAATCTTCCCGATCCACGGGGTTCGCCACTGCATACGATCGCCTGGCTAAGGGAGCCCGGCGCGACGGGTAATGCCGCCGTCGGCGCCGAGGCCGACGCGCCGGTCAGGGCGAGCGGCTCGGTGACGAGCCTGGAGATTGCGCGCCGGCTGCTCGACGCCGGCGCCGACCCGAACGTCCGAATCGACTGGAACGAAAGCCGCTTCAACAAGCTCGGCGGAACGGCGCGCAATCCGCCGGGACTGATCCTCGGCAGACATCTCCTGACCTTCAACGGCGCAACCGCATTCTATATCGCGGCCAAGAACGGCGACGCCGAGTTGATGCGGGTCCTGGCCGATGGGGGTGCCGATCCGCTGATCACGAACCGTTTCGGAATCACGCCGTTGATGGTGGCTGCGGGTCTCGACACCTGGGAGGGCGAGACCCCTGGACCACATACCGGCGTATCCGAGGCCGAGCGTCTCGAAGCCGTCCGGCTCGCCGTCGAGCTCGGCAATGATGTCAACGCACGCGCCGACTTCGGCGACTATCCGATGGAAGGCCCGCCCGACTACACGCTTCTTTATTATCCGTACAACGTCGACGATCTCGTCGACCTCGGTGTCGGCGATCCGCGCTGGGACGACTCGACGGCGCTGCACGGCTCGATCATTTCCAACCAGCCTTCGCTTACGCAGTACCTGATCGACCAGGGAGCAGAGCCCGACGTCGAGAACGCGCTGGGCTGGACCCCGCTGATGATGGCGCGAGGCGTTTTTCTGGCGAACGCATCACGTGAATTCCCGGAGGCAGAGGCGATACTGCTCGGAGCGCTGGAAGCGGCCTCCAACGAGTAGGCCCAAGGTACCTTAGTCTTCATGAATCCTCTCCGTTCGTTCGCGGTTCTAGTCCTCGCGCTGCCGTTTGCCATGCCCGAGCCGGCGCAAGCACAGACGATTCCGGGGGAGATGCCCTGCCGGCTGCTGCAGGAATCGCTGCCCGCCGCCTTCGGCCAGTGTGCGCGACTCGAAGTCCCGGAGAATTACGATGACCCGGAAAGCGGCCAGCTGGAGCTCTTCTTCGCTCGAATTCCGGCGCTGACGGCTGACCCTGCTGCGGATCCGCTGGTTCTGATCAACGGCGGCCCGGGAGGCAGCACCGTCGATCTCTATCTGCAGGCCCGCGGCGCGTTCGACCCCGTTCGCCGCCGACGCGACATTCTGCTGCTCGACCAGCGGGGTACGGGACGCTCGCTGCTGGGGCTCGATTGCGAGCTTCCCGAGGACTTCGAGCTCGTCACGGCAGACCCCGACGAGATCCGCCGCAGCGTCGAGTCCTGCGTCGCCGGGTTCCGGCACGACCCGCGTCAGTTCACGACTTCGGTCGCGGTCAGGGATCTCGAAACTCTGCGGGAAACACTCGGACTCGCCGAATGGAATATCTACGGCGTCTCGTACGGGACACGCGTGGCTCAGCACTACCTACGTCACTACGGTGATCGGGTCAAAACCATGATTCTCGATGGCGTCGTTCCGGCCGAGCTCGCGCTCGGTCCCAATATTGCCGACGACGCCCAGGCCGCACTCGACGCGATCTTTGCCCGCTGCTCGGCCGCGCCCGAGTGCGCGGCCCGGTTTCAGGATCTCCCGGAGCGCTTCGCCGAACTGCGGACCCGGTTCTCCGGCCAGTCCATCGAGGTCGTGCTCAATGACCCGGTGACCGGCGAACCGGAAAGCATCGAGCTCGACGAGACACACCTGCAGGGGGTCGTTCGCTTCATGAGCTACAGCGATGCAACCGCCGCGCTGCTGCCGTTGATCATCGAAGCGGCGCATCAGGGGAATTTTCTGCCGCTCGCTGCGCAGGCAGAGCTTCAGATCCAGGCGGTCGCGGATTCGATCGGATTCGCCATGCACAACTCCGTCGTCTGCACCGAGGACGCGCCATGGTTTCCAGCCGAGCTTGCGCCCGACGCGGCTCTGGCCTATCTCGGCACCGCGGTCGTGGACGGCCTGGAAGCGATCTGCGAATCCTGGCCTCGAGGTGTGATCGACGACGATTTCAAGCAACCGGTCGTCAGTGATCGTCCCGTGCTGTTGCTCTCGGGCGAGCACGATCCGGTCACGCCACCCGCAAATGCCGAGCAGATCGTGCAGACGGGCCTGGCGAATAGCCGCCACCTGATAGGACGCGCCCAGGGGCACGGCATTGCGGGCGTCGGCTGTGTCCCCCGACTCATGGAAGAGTTCATCGAATCAGCGGATTTCTCCGAGCTCGACGCCGACTGCCTCGATCGGGTACCGCCCATGCCCTTCTTCCTGAGCTTTCAGGGACCAAGCCCCTAGACCGCATGATTGAAGTCAGTGAACTGAAGAAGCGCTTCGGCAGCGTAAGGGCCCTCGACGGCGTGAGCTTTGCGGCGCCGCGAGGGCAGATCACCGGGCTGCTCGGACCAAACGGAGCAGGCAAGTCGACCTGTCTAAGGATCCTGTCGACGGTTGTGCGTGCAGACGGCGGACGGGCGGCGATCGACGGGATCGATGTTGCCGCCGAGCCGCTCGAGGTGCGCCGGTTGCTCGGTGTCCTGCCCCACGGCGCGGGGCTGTACCCGCAGATGACGGCGATCGAGAACATTCGCTACTACGGCAACCTGCACGGAATCGAGCCTGAAGCACTCGATGCGCGCGTCGACGAGCTCGTCGAGCGGCTCGATTTGACGGGCATCGCGAACCGTCGGGCCAAAGGTTTTTCCCAGGGAGAACGAACCAAGGTCGCGCTCGGCCGCGCGCTCGTCAACAAGCCCGACTACCTCCTGCTCGACGAGCCGACGAGCGGGCTCGACGTCATGGCGACGCGCGATCTCAGACAATGGCTGACGGAGCTGAAAAGCCGCGGTTGCTGCATTCTGCTTTCCAGTCACGTCATGCAGGAAATTGCGGCGCTGGCTGACGATATCGTGATCATCGCGCACGGCAGGCTTGCCGCCCGCGGCACGCCAGCGGAACTCCGAGAGCAATACGGCGAGAGCGATCTCGAGCAGGTGTTTGTCGATGCCGTAAACGGAGCCGGGCCTTGAATCCGATCGCAGTCGTATGCCGCAAAGAGATCATCGACAACTTTCGTGACCGGCGCACGATGTTCTCGACGCTCGCCTTCGGGCCGCTGTTCGCACCGCTGATGTTCGTCGTCATGATTCAGCTCGT
>JASFSD010000021.1:0-13999 GCA_050114575.1 Gammaproteobacteria bacterium
CGCGATCATGCCAGTGCCAGTGCTTTGGCTCTTGCGAGCACTTCCTCGAACATCGCGGCAGTGAGCCGCCCGGTCTGGGTGTTATACCGGCTGCAATGATAGGAATCGACCAGCTGTCTGCCGCCTGTCAGCCGGTGCACGGCGCCGTGCGCGAAACGGTACTCACTGAGCTTGCCGCCCGCGCAACGAATGACGGACCGATGGGCAATGGTCCCCAGAGCCAGGATGACGGCGGCCTCCGGCAGCTCGCGGATCTCTTGCTCGAGGAAGCGCTGGCAGGTATCGGCCTCTCGGGTCGTCGGTTTGTTCGCGGGCGGCAGGCACTTTACGGCGTTAGTGATGCGGGCGGAATCGAGCACGAGATCATCCGACGCCGATGCCGACACCGGCGAGCTCGCCAGACCCGCAGCGTACAGGCTCTGGTACAGCAGGATGCCGGCGTAGTCGCCCGTAAAGGGCCTTCCCGTCGCATTGGCACCGTGCAGCCCCGGAGCCAGACCGACGATCAGCAGTCTCGGCTCGTCGTCGCCGAAAGCCTCGACCGGCGCGTTGTGGTAATCGGGGTAAGTCCGGCGCAGCGCCGCTCGATGGTCCGCCAGGCGCGGACAAAGCGAGCAATCGAAATCGAAGCCGCTGCGACCGCTCAAGCCGGAGGTTGCGCCCCGCCTTTGCCGGCGAACCAGAGGGCGATCTCCATCGCCTGCTCGTAATTCAGCCGCGGATCGACGGTCGACTTGTAAGCCCGGGCCAGATCGGATTCCTTGAGGCCGCGCGCACCGCCGATGCACTCGGTCACGTTGTCACCCGTGAGCTCCAGGTGCACCCCCCCCAGAACGCTGCCCGACTGGTGGTGTATTCGCACCGCCGCCTGCAGCTCGGCGAGTATGTTGTCGAACCGGCGCGTCTTGATACCGTCTGCCGTCGATTCCGTGTTGCCGTGCATCGGATCGCAGACCCAGAGGACACGCGAGCCGGTCTTACGCACGGCTCGCAACACGCGCGGCAGGTGCTCATCGATGTTCTTGGAACCGAAGCGAGTGATGAACGTCAGCCGGCCCGGCTCATTGTCCGGGTTCAGCACCTCGATCAACCCCTGAATGTGCTCGTCGGTCACACCCGTTCCGATCTTGATCGCCATCGGATTGGAAATACCGCGGAAGTACTCGACATGGGCGCCGGCTAGGTCTGCCGTGCGCATTCCGATCCAGGGGTAATGCGTCGTCAGGTTGTACCAGCGCTGCCGGTGCGGGAGATAGCGTGTCTGCGCCTGCTCGTACGGCAGGTGCAGGCCCTCGTGCGAGGCGTAAAACTCGACGCGATGCGAACGGTGCATCGGCTCGCCCATGATCGCCTCGAAGACCTCCAGCGACTTCGAGATCGAGCCGACGAGCTCGTGGTAGTCCTGTGCAGTCTCGGTCTCAGTGACGAAATCGAGGTCCCAGTTCTCCGGGTGGTGCAGATCGGCAAAGCCGCCATCCATCAGCGAGCGGACGAAATTGAGCGTCAGCGCCGCCCTCTCGTAGGCTCTGAGCATCAGCTCGGGATCGGGCTCGCGATCGGCTGCCGTGAACGGGCTGCGATTGATCAGGTCACCTCTGAAGCTCGGCAGTGACTCACCGTCGCGCGTCTCCAAATCGGCACTGCGGGGCTTGGCATACTGACCGGCCATGCGTCCGACCCGGATGATGGGTTTCTTGAGGCCGACGAGCATGACCAGCGACATCTGCAACAGAATCTTGAGCTTCTGCACGATGTTGTCCGAGGTGCACTCGGCGAGTGTCTCCGCGCAATCGCCACCCTGCAGCAGGAAGGCCTCGCCGCGCTGTGCCGCTGCCAGCTTGTCCTTGAGCGCCTCGACCTCCCAGCTCGTGACAATGGGTGGCAGCTGACTGAGCTCGCTGACTGCGCGCTCCAGACGCTCCCGATCGGTATAGGTAGGCTGCTGCGCAGCCTCGCGCATCTGCCAGCTGGCCGGGTGCCAGTCCGTTGATTTGGTTGCCTGTGTCATGGCGCGAACTATACAGCATTGCTGCTATGATCAGGGTCCATGAAGATCAAGCCAATCCGGCTGGCGGCCTTTGCTGCGCTCGTTTCTGGCGCCTGGCTCGCCCTGCCCGCCCAGACGCCGGGCGGCGGAGTCTTCGTGCTGGCGTTTCAGGATGCAGTCAGCCCGGCGACGAGTCACTACATCACGGAGGGCATCGACGAAGCCGCAGCCGCCGATGCCAGGCTCGTCATCCTCGAAATGGACACGCCCGGCGGGCTCGACAGCTCGATGCGGGAGATAATTCAGGCGATTCTCGACTCGCCGGTTCCGGTCGCAACCTTTGTCTACCCGGGAGGCGCAAGGGCGGCGAGCGCCGGCACCTACATTCTCTACGCGAGCCACGTTGCTGCGATGGCGCCGGCGACGAACCTAGGTGCCGCAACCCCCGTGGCCATCGGCGGGACCTCGCCGCCATCGCTGCCCGGTGACAGCAACCCGCTGGAACCGAGTGACGAGTCCGGCCGGGAGCCCGGCGAGGAAACTGCCGAGCCGCCGGCGGAAGACGAAGGCGCAACGGAACCGGCCGCGGCACCTTCCGGGCAGAGCTATCCCGTCCCGGCGACGGCAAGCGAGCGCAAGGCGATCAACGACGCGGTCGCCTATATCCGCAGTCTGGCCGAGCTCAGAGGCCGCAACGCCGAATGGGCCGAGGCGGCCGTCAGGGGGTCGGAGAGCCTGAGCGCCGAAGCCGCTCTGCAACGGGGCGTCATCGACCTCATCGCAAGGGACCGCAGTGATCTGCTGCGGCAGCTCGACGGCCGCATTATCGACGGCACCGTGCTGTCGTTGCCGACCTCGACGCTGATCACGGTCATCGAGCCGGACTGGCGCACGCGATTTCTGGCGGTGATCAGCAACCCGACCGTGGCTTACATGCTCATGCTGGTCGGGATCTACGGACTCATTTTCGAAGGCTACAACCCCGGTGCCATGGTGCCCGGCGTCGTCGGCGCAATCTGCCTGCTGCTCGCGGCGTTTGCGTTTCAGATCCTGCCTGTCAACTACGCCGGGCTCGGGCTGATGCTGCTCGGCCTGATTCTGATTGTGGCCGAGTTTTTCGTGCCGAGTTTCGGCGCGCTCGGAATCGGCGGCGTGGCCGCCTTCGTCTTTGGCTCGCTCATCCTCATCGATACCGACATCCCGGGCTTCGAGGTGGCGAGCTCCGTCATCGCCAGCATTGCCTTCACCGGCGCCCTGCTCGTCGCGGCAACCATCTGGCTCGCTGTGCGGGCCCGCAATCGGCACGTCGTCAGCGGAGTCGAAGAGATGGCCGGTCTTCCGGCCGAGGCGCTGGAGGATTTCGAAACCCAGGGTCAGGTCTGGGTGCACGGGGAGCGCTGGCTCGCCCACTCGAGCACACCGGTGACGAAAGGTCAGGTGCTGACGGTCAAGCAGGTCGACGGGCTGGTGCTGCAGGTGGAGCCCGCCGGCAGTAATTCTTAACGAGGTACGCGCATGTTCAATACCACATTCCCGCTGCTCATTCTCGCGTTCGTCGCGATCATCATCTTCAACTCGATCAAGATCCTGAGGGAATATGAGCGAGGCGTGGTGTTCATGCTCGGGCGCTTCTGGAAGGTGAAGGGCCCCGGCATCATTCTCGTCTATCCGGTCATTCAGCAGTTCGTGCGCGTCGATCTCAGAACCATCGTCCTCGATGTTCCGACTCAGGACGTGATTTCGCGCGACAACGTTTCGGTGCAGGTCAGCGCAGTCATCTACTTCCGCGTCGTGGACCCGGAAAAAGCCATCATTCAGATCGAGAACCGCGTTGACGCGACCAGCCAGCTGGCACAAACGACACTGCGGTCGGTGCTCGGACGTCACGAGCTCGACGACATGCTCGCCGAACGGGACAAACTCAACGCAGACATCCAGGAAATTCTCGACAAGGCTACCGAGGCCTGGGGCATCAAGGTGACCAACGTCGAGATCAAGCACGTGGATCTGAACGAAAGCATGATCCGCGCGATCGCAGCGCAAGCGGAGGCGGAACGGGCTCGACGCGCCAAGGTCATCCACGCCGAGGGCGAATTCCAGGCGTCGAAACGCCTGGCGGAGGCAGCCAAGGTTCTTGCAGCGCAGCCACAAGCGTTACAGCTCAGATACCTGCAGACGCTGACCGATATCTCGAGCGAAAAGAACTCGCAGACGATTGTCTTTCCAATGCCGATCGACTTGCTCGAAACCGTGAAGGACGCTTTCAGCAATCGATCGTAAAACAATTACTTATAGTCTTTAGTTAATCCTTATTATCAAGATAGTAGCCGCGTCTCGGCAAGCGCAGGCGCACGGCCGTTCCACCCAGCTCCGATGTCCCGAGTGTCACCGTGCCCTGATAGAGCTCGACGGTTTCAGCAACGACAGCGAGCCCGATACCCTGCCCCGGAACGGACTCGTCGGCCCGCGCGCCGCGCTCGATCACGGCCTCCTCCGCCTCTGGCGGCAGACCCGGACCGTCGTCGTGAACGACAATCTCGACCCGCTCGACCGAGCTCCTGACTTCGACCAGAACGCGCTTGCGGCAATACTTGTAGGCATTATCCAGCAGATTGCCGAATATCTCGTTGAGATCCCCCCGATCGGCCTGATACCTCGCACCTGAGTCGACATCGAGCTCGCAGCTGACCTGCTTGTCGCGGTACACCTTGTCGAGCGTCGCGACGATGTCGTCGACGATCGGGCCTAGCGGCACCGGTGCGAGACCGAGGCCCGTGCCGCCGGTCGCTCGTGCCCGGCGCAGCTGGTAGCCGATGCGCTGGTCCATACGCGCGACTTCGTGGTCCACCGCAGTTGCCAGGGTTTCACTGTCCTGACCGCGCTCGGTCAGCAGTGCGCGCATGGACGCCAGCGGTGTCTTCAGGCTGTGAGCCAGGTCATCGAGCGTGTTGCGATAGCGAACACTTCGGCGCCGCTCCGAGTCGATCAGGAAATTGAGGTTGCGTGCGAGCCCCGTGAGCTCTGACGGCAGGTTTTCCGTCACCGCCTGGCGACGGCCCGTTTCGACCTCGCTGACCTCGCTGACAAGACGTCGCAACGGCTTCAGGGCATAGCGCAGCACGACGGTCAGGACGACGAGCATCGTGACGGTCAGCGCGAGAAACCAGCCGATCAGATTGCGCCGGAACACGGCCTCGCGCTCGGAATAGGGTTCCTGAGCGAGCGCAATCCCGAAGGTGTAAGGCAGGCTCGAGCCGTCATGGAAATCCCAGCGGATTCCCATCAGCAGGGCCTCGAGCGGCGGAAGACCGGCCTCCTCTATCGCCATGTAGATACGCTCGCCCGGAACGGGCCACTGATTGACGAACCAGACGCGGCCGGCCCAGGATGCCGACCGCCAGATCGGAACCCCGTCCGCATCCCAGATGACGCCATAGACGCCGGATTCGGGCACCGTCAGGCTGAGATCGAGCATGGCGTCCTCCGGCAGGCTGAGCTCCTCGTCCTCGGATTCCTCGGCCGCGGCGATCAGCCCCAGAAGCTGTACCTGCATCGCTTCCCTGAGTACCGCCTCGGAGCTCTGTCGAAAGATGACGTCGAGCCCCACGATGGTGACGGCGAAGAGTGCCACCAGCGTGAGGCTGACCCACAACAGGACCCGGGCACGCAGCGACTTGAGAATGGCCATGGCTCAGCCCGCTCGCTAGCTGCTTTCCGGTGCGCCTCGAGGCAGGACGATGCGATAACCGCGACCTCGCAACGTTTCGATGGGCTTGAAGACCGAATCGGGGTCGAGCTTCCGCCTGAGACGGCCGATGAAGACTTCTATGACATTGCTGTCGCGCTCGAAATCCTGGTCGTAGAGCGCCTCCGTGATCTGCGTCTTGGAGCAGACCTCGCCGGCGTGGATCATCAGGTATTCGAGCAGCCGGTACTCGAAGCTAGTCAGCTCGACGGGATCGCCGTTGAGCGTCACCGCCTGACTGCGGGTGTCTAGCTTGATCGGGCCACAGACGAGCTCCGATTGCGCCCAGCCGCCGGAACGGCGGAGCAGCGCATCGGCACGCGCCATGAGCTCCTCGACATGGAACGGCTTGACGAGGTAATCATCGGCGCCGATCTTGAGCGCCTCGACCTTGTCCTGCCAGCGGTCGCGCGCGGTCAGGACCAGCAGCGGGTAATCCCTGGAGGCCGCCCGCAGCGATTTGATGAGCTCGATACCGCTGACCTCCGGCAGGCCAAGATCGACTATCGCGATGTCGATTGGATATTCCGTGGCGAGATACTGTCCTTCGCGTCCATCGGTCGCACTCAGAACATTGAATCCCCTGGCCTCGAACTCGGCCACGAGCGACCGGTTGAGGCTCAAGTCATCCTCGACGATCAGCACGCGCATGATTGAGGGCCGAGCCCCGCCCCGTCAGCGGGCCTGTGGAATGATCGCACCCGTCTCCGGGTCGATACGGACGGTCCGCACGATGCCGTCCTCGCCGAAAACGCGAATTTCGTGCACCTGGCGCCCGTCACGCTCGACAGTTTCCGATCGCGTGGCCTGGCCACCGTAGCGCTTGAGCGCGATCTCGATGGCCTCCTCGAGTGTTGCGGGTCCCGGCTCACGCTCTTCGGATTCCTGGCTGACGACGAATGGCGTCCCAACATGATCGGACTCTCCTCGGACCTGTACCGAATACGCCCAGGCCGAGTTGATCGACAGCAGCGCGAGCGAGGCGAAAACGGTCTGGCGGTTCATGAAGCAAGCTTGAATTCTCGAGCCCCGGTTCGTCAAGAACGAACCGCGATTCGTATGTGCCGGCCCGGGCGCTCACGACTCAAAATGCGATAGCGGCGACCGCGATGCCGGTAATCGACCCAGTATCCTGTCAGCTGCCTTTCGGCATGGCGCCGGTACTCGGTCGTGCAGCGCTCGACGGGCTGCTGCACGAGCCTGACACCCTGACGCCTCATTGCCCGATCGTTGGCAACCGCTGAACCCGCGACTGCCCCGATGACGGTCAGTGCATCACGCCCGCTGCCGTCGCCGAACTGGCGACCGATCGCGGCACCGACAATTGCGCCCGCGAGCGTCTGGCCGGCAACAGCCCGCGTGCGGACCGGCCGTTCGACGATTTCCGTATGGCAGCGCCGATACGGCTGCTGGACGACGACCGTCTCATAGACGGGCTCGACCCCAATGACCCGCGCCGTGGTGTAGCGCACACCGTGCGCGCTGGCGGCGCCTGCAGCAAAGCACAAACCCAGTGCGAGGGTGGCAGAAATCTTCGCGTTCATGGCTCGGTCCTCCGTGATCTTCGAGATCAAAGATAGGCCCGGGGCCATGAATCGCTGCTGAATAGCCTAATCGCTTTCGGCGGCCTTCGCGTTCGCCCAATACGCCTCCAGCAGGTCCAGCGCCGTACCGTCCCAGTCACCGCCGGCCTCATGCACCTGACTCTCGACGCGGCGGAAACGGCGCCCGAAGCGATCGTTCGCCCGGCGCAGCGCCTGCTCGGCATCGATTTCCAGATGGCGGCAGTAGTTGGCGATCGAAAACAGCAGGTCGCCGAGCTCGGCCTCGATTCGGTCTTTGCTCTCGTTGGCGACGGCGGCATCGAGCTCGGCGAGCTCTTCGTCAATCTTGGCCCTTACCTCACCGGCTGAAGGCCAGTCGAACCCCACCGAGGCGGCCTTCCGCCCGATCTTGCCCGCCCGAACCAGCGCCGGCAGCGCCCTGGCGATACCGTCGAGCAGCGACGTCTGCTCCGGTTTTTCGCTGCGCTTGATCTGATCCCAGCTGGCGAGCACCTCCTCGCCCGTGCGAAGACTTGCATCGCCGAAAACATGTGGATGACGCCGGATCATCTTGTCGCAGATGCTTTCGACGACGTCACTGAAGCCGAACAGATCTCTATCGGCACCCATCTGGGCATGAAACACGACCTGCAGCAGCAGGTCACCGAGCTCGTCCGGCAGTTCTTCCAGTGCATTGCGCTCTATGCTGTCGGCGACCTCGTAGGCCTCCTCCAGCGTATATGGCGCGATCGTGTCGAAGTCCTGCTCGAGATCCCAGGGGCAGCCGGTCTCGGGGTCTCTGAGTGCAGCCATGATATCAAGTAACTTAGAGATATCACCTTTATCATATTGTTTTTGCATCAATTACCTCGAGAAATTCAGCTAGAATTGCGGCGGTCGCACCCCAGATACGATACCGATCGAATTCGTATTCGTAGTCGACGAAGCGAGAGCCGAATCGCTTGCGGGTCGTTCGCCGTGCATTGGCGGCGTCGAGCAGGTGCGCAACGGGGACCTCGAAAACCGATTCGACCTCGGACGGATCGGGGCTTGCCCTGAAACCTCCTTCGAGCCAGCCGACCACCGGCGTCACTGCAAACCCCGTACCCGTCAGCCGTGGCGGCAGCAGGCCGAGCACCTCGACCTGGCTCGCATTCAAGCCCACCTCTTCCGAAGCTTCACGCAACGCCGCGGCAATCGCCCCCTCTTCGGGTGAACGCAGGCGACCACCGGGAAAGCTGACCTGACCCGGATGATCGGGCAGATGGGCCGCTCTCTCGGTCAGCAGCACATGGATGCGGTCGGCGCGCGCAATAAGACCGACGAGCACCGCAGCCGCCCGGCTCGGGGCATCGAGCACGGCCTCGAGCTCGGCCGACGGCGCCCCGATCAGATTCTCGAGGAGGTTGGCCCTGGCGTCGGCCGAGCCGGGCACGGCCGTGAGGCCTTGCTCGATCCGGCGCCGCCACTGTTCAACGCTTGATGCCACCCTCGGTCAGGGCCGCCGGGTCCAGCAGGCGCTCGAGTTCGTCGCGGCCGAGGTCGGTCTCGGCCTGGGCCACATCGAGTATCGGCTTGCCCTCGGCGTAGGCCTTCTTGGCGACGGCGGCACCCTTCTCATAGCCGATTACGGGGTTCAGCGCCGTCACCAGAATCGGGTTGCGGGCGAGCGCATCCTGGAGCCGCGACTCCTGCACCGTAAAACCGGCGATTGCGGCATCGGCCAGGACGCGAGAGGCGCCGGCCAGTATCTGAATGCTGCCGAGCAGATTGTGCGCGATGACGGGCAGCATGACATTGAGCTGGAAGTTGCCGGCCTGCCCGCCAACGGTGATTGCCGCGTCGTTGCCGATGACCTGCGCCGCAACCATCGTGACGGCCTCGGGTACGACGGGATTGACCTTGCCCGGCATGATGCTGCTCCCGGGTTGCAGTGCCGGCAGTGCAATTTCACCGAGTCCCGCGAGCGGCCCGCTGTTCATCCAGCGAAGATCATTGGCAATTTTCATCAGGCTGACGGCCGTGGATTTGAGTTGCCCCGACAGCTCGACCGCGGTGTCCTGCGAGCTGAGCGCCTCGAAATAGCTGTCGGCCGGACGAAACGCGACGCCGGTCCGGGAGGCGAGCGCCGCCGCGATGCGGACGCCGAACTCGGGGTGCGCGTTGATCCCCGTGCCAACGGCAGTGCCACCCTGGGCCAGACCCGAGAGGCGCATGAGGACACCGGCCACGCGCTGGTAGCCGGCACGAATCTGGGTTGCCCAGCCGATCAGCTCCTGATCCAGCCGAACTGGCATTGCGTCCATCAGGTGGGTTCGTCCCGTCTTGACGACTCCACTCACCTCTTCTGCTTTATTTTCAATAGTTTCTGCGAGATATTTCAGAGACGGCAGGAGATCCTCGGTCAATCCGATTGCCGCGCTCACATGGATTGCCGAGGGCACCACGTCGTTACTGCTCTGCCCCATGTTGACGTGATCGTTGGGGTGCACCGCACGGCCGAGACGCTCACTCGCGAGTCTCGCGATGACCTCGTTGGCATTCATGTTGCTGCTCGTTCCCGACCCGGTCTGAAAGACGTCGACCGGAAACTGCTCGTAATGATCACCGGCGGCGACCTCGAGCGCCGCCGATTGAATTGCCTCGGCAATGTCGGCATCGAGCAGGCCGAGCTCGCTGTTGACGCCAGCGGCGGCCCATTTGATCAGGCCGAGCGCCGCGACGAACGGTTTCGGCATGGTCAGCCCGCTGATCGGAAAGTTCTCGACGGCACGCTGGGTCTGCGCTCCCCATGCCGCATCGACGGGCACTCTGAGGTCACCCATGCTGTCTCGCTCGATCCTGAAGTCTTTCGTCATCCCCATCCGCTCCCGGCGGCACAGTGCTTCACATAGCGTGTATGATGCGCACTCCGCCAACTCTTGTATAGGCCGAGCCGATTGGATTCGACCGCACTGAACGCCCTGTCGCCGCTCGACGGACGCTATGCCGAAAAGGCGGATCCCATTCGACAATTCCTCTCCGAGTACGCGCTGATTCGATACCGCGTGCTGGTCGAGGTCCGATGGCTGGAACACCTCGCTAACGAGTCCGCCGTCACGGAGCTGCCTCCGCTCGAGGCGCCGGTCAAAGACCTCCTCAACCGTATCGTCGATTCGTTCTCTCAGGAAGACGCGAGGCGCGTCAAGGCGTTGGAAGAGACAACGAATCACGACGTCAAAGCGGTCGAGTACTTCTTACGCGAAAAGCTGGACGGCGTGTCGTCGCAGGGGAATTCGCTGATCGCTTTCCTTCACTTCGCCTGCACCTCGGAAGACATCAACAATCTCGCCTATGCGCTCATGCTTCGCGATGTGCGCAAGGGCGTGCTGCTCCCGGCCCTGAGATCGCTCGAGGCGGATTTGCGCAAGCTGGCGCACACCTATGCCGAAGTGCCGATGCTGTCGAGGACGCACGGGCAGACGGCCTCGCCGACGACGCTCGGCAAGGAAGTCGCGAATTTCGTTGCCCGGATCGCGCGCCAGTCGAGCCTGTTCGAGAACGTCGAGGTATTCGGCAAGATCAATGGCGCCGTCGGCAACTTCAATGCGCATGCCGTCGCCTACCCCGACTGCGACTGGATTGACGTGTCGGCGCGGTTCGTCAGGGCGCTCGGTCTGAGCCCGAAGCGGTATACGACGCAGATCGAACCGCACGACTGGATCGCCGAGTACTGTCAGGCGCTCGAGCGCATCAATACGGTCATTGTCGACCTGTGCCGTGACTTGTGGTCCTACATCAGTCTCGGTTATTTCCGGTCGCACGCCGTTGCGGGTGAGGTTGGCTCGTCGACGATGCCGCACAAGGTCAATCCGATCGACTTCGAAAACGCCGAGGGCAACCTCGGAGTCGCCAACGCTCTCCTGACCCATCTGGCGGCCAAGCTGCCCGTTTCGCGCTGGCAACGCGATCTGACCGACTCCACCGTGCTGCGCAATCTGGGGCCGGCCGCCGCGTACGGTTATGTCGCCTGGCAATCCTGCCGCCGCGGGCTCGGCAAGCTCGATGCCGACCTCGACCTGATTGCGCGCGACCTCGAGCAAAGCCCCGAGGTGCTCGCCGAGGCTGTGCAGACGGTGCTGCGCAAGCACGGTGTCGCCGACGCCTACGAGCAACTCAAGGAGCTGACGCGTGGCCGGCGTATCGACGCCGACACGCTGCATGAGCTGATCGCTCACGCTCCGCTGTCCGAATCGGACCGCAAGCGCCTGGCTGCGCTCGAGCCGTCCGCATACATCGGGCTCGCGGCCGATCTTGCGCGTCAGGTCTGATTTGCCGCGTATAACGTGACGCAGGCCGCGGCACCGCCGAGCCGGCGTCCCATAGAATCGGTCCCACCAGGGGTGAATCCGGCTCTATGGCACAGACCAAGGAACAAGCAGGAGAACGCGGTACCCGCGAGATTGTCGCCGGGACGGACGAGATCCGTGCGGCCATCATCGATATCGTCTCTCACGCCGACCGTACGCTCGCGATTCTCACGCCGAACCTGGAACCTGAGATCTACGAGCACGTCGAGTTTCTCGACGCCTTGAAGCGCTTCGTTCTGGCCAAGAGCTTCGCCCGCGTCCGGGTCCTGATCACCGAGCCCGAACGCGCTATCCGGCCCGGAAATCAGTTCGTCCAGATGGGCCAGCGCCTCAACAGCTATATCGAATTCCGCAGTCTGGCCTCGGCACTCAGGCCGGAAGTGCGAGCCTATTGCATCGGCGATGCCAACGCCGTCGTCTATCGCGCCGACCACGCGTCGGGCAAAGGCATGGTCGCGACCCAGGCGGCCGGCATCGCCAGACTCTATCTCAACGAATTCGACGATCTCTGGCACGCGAGCTGAGTTCACGCCCCGGCTGACAGGGGCGCGCCGATGCCGGCACCGCGCTGGTAAAATCCAGCGATGACCTCTTCTCCGCGCATCATGGTGGCTCTCTCGGGCGGCGTCGATTCCGCCGTCGCGGCCTGGCTGCTCGTCGAGCAGGGCTACGCCGTCGAGTGTCTGCACATGAGCAATTGGGAAGACGATGACGGCTACTGTGACGCCGCCACCGACCTGCAGGACGCCCGCGCCGTTTGCGACCGGCTCGGCCTGAAGCTGCACCGCGTCAACTTTGCCCGCGAATACCGCGAGCGCGTCTTCGCCGATTTCCTGAGCGAAATTCGCGCCGGCCGAACGCCGAACCCCGATGTTCTCTGCAATCGAGAGATCAAGTTCGGCTCGATGCTGCATTACGCGCGCCGGCTCGGCGCAACGCAGCTGGCGACCGGCCACTATGCGCGGTTAGCGCGGCTCCACGGTCAATCAACTCTGCTCAAGGGCCGCGACCGCAACAAAGACCAGAGCTACTTTCTGCACGCCGTGCACACCGACGATCTCAGAGACGTTCTGTTTCCTCTCGGTGATCTGACCAAGCAGGAAGTCCGGGAGCTGGCCGGGCAGGCGGGCCTCTCGGTCTCGGCCAAGCGGGACAGCACCGGGATCTGCTTCATCGGCGAGCGGCCGTTCGCGCAGTTTCTCGGCGGATTCATCGAATCTAGTCCGGGCGCGATCGTCACCGAGGCAGGCGAGACCGTCGGCGAACATCAGGGGCTGCATCTGTACACGCTCGGTCAGCGCAAGGGCATCGGAATCGGCGGCATGGCGGCGGCCGAGGGCGCCCCCTGGTATGTCGCCGCCAAGCGACGTGGAGACAACGAGCTCGTGGTGGTGCAGGGCCATGATCACCCGGCGCTCTACTGTAACGGGATTGAAACCGCGCCCGTGCACTGGATCGGCCCCCGACCAGAGTCGCTGCGCCGCGGTGTGCTGCATTGCCGGGTCAAGACCCGTTACCGGCAGGCGGATCAGCCGTGCACGCTGAGCTCTGAGGCTGGTGGTCCCACCAGAGTCACGTTCGATCGGCCGCAGCGGGCCGTGACGCCTGGCCAGTATGCCGTCTTCTACCTCGGCGACCGCTGTCTCGGCGGCGCCCGGATCCTGCGAACCGTGCGCGCCGAAGCGATCGATATCGCGGCCGCCGAGGCGAGCTGACCCGCTTGCTATAATTGCAGTCTGCAGACCTGCAAGGAAATCCGATGACGAACTCTCTTGGTGCCCGCCAGCGCCTTCAAGCCGGCGCGATCGACTGTGACATTTTCCGGCTCGATTCGGCAGGCGGCGACTTCGCCACCCTGCCCTTCACGCTGAAGGTCCTGCTCGAGAATCTGCTTCGGCATGAGGATGGGGTCAATGTGACTCCGGATGACATCCAGGCGCTCACTCACTGGGACCCTTCGGCCCGGCCAAACCAGGAAATTGCGTTCACTCCGGCGCGAGTCATCCTGCAGGACTTCACGGGCGTCCCCGCCGTCGTCGATCTCGCGGCAATGCGCGACGCTGTCGTCGCGCTCGGTGGTAAGGCGACCGCAATCAACCCGCTGTCACCGGCAGAGCTCGTTATCGACCATTCCGTGCAAGTGGATCGGTTCGGCACGCCAACGGCTCTCGCCGAAAACAATCGCATCGAGTTCGAGCGCAACCGCGAGCGCTATGCGTTCCTGCGCTGGGGCCAGAGCGCGTTCGACAACTTTCGCGTCGTGCCGCCGAACACCGGCATCGTGCACCAGGTCAATCTCGAATATCTGAGCCGCGTCGTTTTCGACGTCGAGAGCGAAGGCCGCCGCCTCGCCTATCCCGATACGCTGGTCGGA
>JASFSD010000022.1:0-13962 GCA_050114575.1 Gammaproteobacteria bacterium
GCGGAAGCGTTCGCGAATCGTGCTCGAAGGCGACGTCCCGTCACCGATCTCACCGCCGCCGGGATGCCGCTTTCATACGCGCTGTACCCATGCCGTCGAGCGCTGCCGAATGGAAACCCCGCAGTTAGAGACGGCCGGACCCGATCAGCTCGTTGCCTGCCATCGCTGGCGTGAAATAGAAAAAAGCGGCGCCGCAAAGGGCGCCGCTGATCAGGCAGTCTCGAAGGAGGCGGATTAGCTAGGGAACGATCGTGCTGCTGCGGTCGACCGATTCCTGCTCCTGACCGACCATGAGCTCGTGGGCGTAGTTCGCCTGCTGGCAGATGTACTCGAAGAGCTCCGTGCCTTCGTTCCAGCGAAGATTGAATCCGCCCGTGAACGGTGCCGTGTAGACATTGGGATCGTGAATCTCCAGCTCGTAGGTGACCTGGCGGTCGTCCATACGGGTCAGGCGCTCGACAGTGTGCAGGGCTTCCGTGTGCGGCAGGCCGCGCCGGCCGAACCAGAAGTCCTCGTTGTAGCCCACCGTGTCGATCACGAGCGTGTCGCCGTCCCACCAGCCGATCGAATGACCGTAGTTGGTCGGTTGCAGATCGGCGGGATGGGCGCGCCCGTCCATATAGACCGTCCGGAAGGTGTGCGGGCCGCCGATATCGAAGATGAAGAGCCGTTCGAGCTCCTCGATCTCGACAATCTCGACGCCGTAGGGCGTCAGGAACTGCCGCGATGCGCCCGACGCCTTGCAGCGGGCATGCGGCTCGAGCTCGTGCGCCTGCCGGTCGGCATAGAGCGCTTCCGCCCACGGTTGAAACGGAACCGTTTCCAGCGGGGCGACCGGGTCGGAAATGCCGAACATCGGCGTCCAGACTCCGACGGTGTCGAAGGTCTCACCGTCGAGCAAAACCCTGCCGGCATCGTTACGCGGCGCCGGACCCGCAGGCGGCGCATCACCACCGAACCCACGCGGTTGAGCAGTCACGACCGAGGTCGCGAGCATGCCGACAGCGAAGGCGGTGGTCAGCGCAGGCGTCCCGATCCGCATGATTCAGTTGCCTTCGTTCGCGCTCGAGGCGGCGTCGAGCGTCTCGCCCGGTCGGCCACCCGTGGCCGTCACCGTCACGGTGTTCGAGTTCACGCGGTTGGAGCCGTTGCGGGCCAGTGAGCCGTTGACCGTAACCTGGGTTCCGATCGAGAGCGTGTCGCGGCGCCAGCCTCGGCGCTGCAGCAGGTGGGGCGGGCCGAGCTCGACGCCCCAGTTAGCCACTTCGCCCGTCTCGTCGTCGCGAACATTGATATAGAACCAGACGTGCGGATTGGTCCATTCGACCTTGGTGACGATTCCGGTGAGCTCGATGGGCTTGTCGCGATCGAACTCGGCAGCGAAGGAGTGATGTGCGATGGCCGATCCCGTGGCCGTCACGCCGGCGGCGAGCGCCGCAAATGCAAGGTAGATCTTCTTCATGATCTGTCTCCTCAAGGCCTGTTTTCCTGACATATATGTACCGGCAGTGGCTCACCGCCGACCCAGCTGAGCTCCCAGCTGGCTGACCACGGCCGCGTATAGGCGCCCGGGTCTGCAATCGTGACTTCGTATCTGAGCGTGTCGTAATCGACACGGGTGAATCGCTCGGTCAGGCTCAGCTGGTTCGTATGCGGCAGGCCGCCGTTGGTGAACCAGAAGTCCTCGTTGAACCCGACTGTGTTGACGACCAGCGTATCCCCGTCCCATTCGCCGACGGAGCGGCCATAGTAAAGCGGGTTGTCATCGTCGCCGCCGACCTGGCCGATCTGCTCGCGGTCGTCGAGATGAATGATGCGGTAGTTGCGGTTGCCGCTGCCGAGCAGGACGAAAATCCGTTCGCGATCGCGGTCTTCGATCAGCTGCAGGCCGAGCCTCGATTGATACTGCCGCGGGCCGCCGGGCGGCTTGCAGTTCAGGAACATCGGGTCGTCCCGCAGGAAACGGCTCTGCCGGTGCTCGTAGAGCGCGAGTGCCCAGGGCTGCATCGGCGCTACCCGGGCGGCGTCGCCCAGGTCCCTGAGCTGGCCGTCGGCGCTCATCGTGACCGAGACGCCGTCCTCGACCAGGGCCGTCTCGGTCGGATAACCCCAATAACCGTCCGACGCGCCCGAAGTCGCGCCGAGCGCGATCTGGCCATCCGGCCAGCGCGGCGCCGGACGTGATGCCTGCGGTAAGCGCGGCAGATCGGGATCGAGCGTGAACAGCCGCTGGCCATTGCTCGCGCGCCTTACCGAGCTGCCCCAGATCTGCCGGCTGCCATCGCGGGCCAGCATGCCGTCGACGACGACGCCGTCGCCCGGCGCCAGCGACTCCCGGTTCCAGCCGCTCATGTGGAGCTCCGACGGGCTCTCGAGCTCGACCGCCCAGTTCTCCGTCCGGCCGTCGACCACGACGTTCATGAAGATATGCGCGTGCGGGTTGCGCCAGTCGAGCTTGGTGACGATGCCTTCGAGCGTAGCGGGCCGGTCTGCATCGAACTTGCCCAGTATCGGGTGATGGGCGCCGGCCGGGCACGCGATGAGCACCGCAAGGCCAGCGGCCACTGCCGCCTTCGGCCAGAATAATCGAATCTCGCGCATCGAATTACTGCCTGCGGATCTCGAAGTCGCCGCGCCCGTCACTGCTGCGCCATGAGCCCGTCAGGTAGCGGTTCGGCAGCTCGAGATCGTGTATTTCGCCCTCGATGACGTAATCGACGGACCGCCCGCTGGCATCCTCGGTGTCGGCCTCGATCCGCACCGACCAGTTCTCCGGGTCTAGCTCGGCGTGAGTGATCTCGATGTTGTCCGTGCCCGGGTTGATCATCCCGGTGATCTCGCGACCGTTCCAGTCGAGGATGACGAGCACGAACTCGTCGTGCGTCGGATTGTCTTCCCAGACCCCGATCCACGAGCCCTTGAGCGGATGGCCTTCCTGCGCAAGGCTCGGCACCGCAAGCGCCAGCGCGGCAACAACGCCCGCCAGTGAAAAAATCCTCAGTCGCATTCGTGGCTTCCCCAGATTCTCGATCCAAAAATTATAGCTCGAAAGGCTGAATCCAGCGTTAAGAAAGCTCAGGTGGCTGCCCGGGGCCTGCGAACGGGGCATAATCCCGTCGTCTCCCGTGGGAGCTCCGCGATCAGCCCGAAGCGCAACCTTGCCGTCCTTTTTCTGGCGCAGGCCGTTCTCGGGTGCCAGCTCCCGGTCAATGTGATCCTCGGCGGTCTGGCCGGGGCCGAGCTCGCCTCGAATCGCGCGCTGGCCACGCTGCCGCTCTCACTGATCGTCCTCGCATCCATGTTCACGGCGCCGCTGGCGTCCCTGGTCATGGGCCGCTTCGGTCGGCGTACCGGCTTCCTGCTCGGGACGGTTGCCGGCGCACTCGGCGGCGCGCTCTCGGCCCGGGCCCTGTTCGCCGGCAGCTTCGAGCTGCTGTTGCTCGGGTCGTTATGCACCGGCGTCTTTCAGGGCTTCCAGGCCTTCGTCCGGTTTGCGGCCGCCGATGCCGTGCCACCGGCACTGCAGCCACGGGCAATTTCGTGGGTTCTCGCGGCCGGTCTGATCAATGCGCTCGTCGGGCCGGAGATCGTCCGCTGGCTCGGTGACGCGACCGCGCCGACGCCGTTCGCGGGCGCTTATCTGGCCGTCGTCGTGATCAACCTCGTCGGCGCAGCCGTGCTCGTGTTTCTGCAGATCCCGCGCCCGGCGAGGCGGACCGAAGAGCGGGACGGGCGCCGGCCCCTCGGCAGATTACTGCGCCAGCCGAAGCTGGTTGCCGCGATGTTCTGCGGCATGGTGTCGTATGCCGTGATGAGTCTCGTCATGACCCCGACATCGCTTGCGATGACCGGCTTCGGTTTCGACACCGGCCAGGCCGCCGACGTCGTCCGCTGGCACGTGTTTGCAATGTACGCGCCGAGCTTCATCACCGGACGGCTGATCGGGCGAGTCGGCCACGCCAGGGTCATCGCCATGGGTCTGGTGCTACTGATGTGTTGCGCGGCTATCGCCCTGGCTGGCGTCGATATTCATCATTTTTACTTTGCCCTGATCGCGCTCGGCGTCGGCTGGAATTTCGGTTTTATCGGTTCGACCAGCCTGCTCGCCACGACCCATACGCCCGAAGAGCAGTCCGCAATTCAGGGCCTCAACGACTTCATGGTCTTCGGCCTCGTTGCCATGGCGTCGTTCAGCTCCGGTGCGCTCTTGAACGCGAGCGGCTGGAGCGCCGTGCAGTTTGCCGCGCTGCCGACGGTCGCGGTCGCGCTCGCAGTCCTGATCTGGTCGGCGCGTCGCACCGCGCTGCCGCCGTCTGACGTCTCTGGTTAGACGTTGAAGCGGAAGTGGCAGATGTCGCCTTCGGCGACCAGGTAGGTCTTCCCTTCGAGCCTCAGGCGGCCGGCTTCACGTGCGCCATGCTCGCCGCCGAGCCGGATGTAATCGTCGTAGGCGACTACCTCGGCGCGGATGAAGCCGCGCTCGAAATCCGTATGGATCGCGCCCGCCGCTTCCGGGGCGAGCGCCGCGTTGCGCACGGTCCAGGCGCGGACTTCCTTTGGTCCTGCGGTAAAGAAAGTCTTGAGGCCCAGCAGGCGATAAGCCGAGCGAATCACTCGGTTGAGACCCGGCTCCTCGAGGCCCAGATCGGCCAGGAACTCCTGCTGCTCGTCCGCGTCCAGCCGCGCGAGCTCCGCCTCGATGGCGGCCGAGATCACGACCGCTTCGGCGCTGTGGCCTGCGGCGTATTCGACCACTCGCTCCGCCTGCGCGCTTCCGGCGACGGCGTCCTCCGCGACGTTTGCGAGATACATCACCGGCTTCGCCGTGATCAACTGCAGCTCCTTGAGCAGATTCGCGTCGGTCGGTTCCAGCTCGAGCTCCCTGGCCGGGCGTCCCTGTTCCAGCGCCTCGACGACGGCAACGAGCAGGTCCCGGCGCTTGATCGACTCTTTCTCGCCGGTCTTGGCCTGACGCTCGGCCTTCTGCAGGCTTCGAGTGGCCGTGTCGAGGTCCGCGAGCAGGAGCTCCGTCTCTATCGTCTCGATGTCGTCGAGCGGATCGATCCGACCGGCGACGTGAGTGATGTCGCCATCCTCGAAGCAGCGAACGAGGTGGACGATCGCATCCGTCTCGCGGATGTGGGCCAGGAACTGGTTGCCGAGACCTTCACCCTTGGACGCGCCGGCGACGAGTCCGGCGATGTCGACGAACTCCACGATCGTCGGCACGACTTTCTCCGGATGCGCGATCCCGGCGATTGCATCCAGACGTGGATCCGGCACATGGACGACGCCGACATTCGGGTCGATCGTGCAGAATGGATAGTTCTCTGCCGGAATCTCGCCGGCCGTCAGCGCGTTGAACAGGGTCGACTTGCCGACGTTCGGGAGCCCGACGATGCCGCACTTGATACCCATGCCGCCTCAGCCGCCGGCGTCGCGCTGCGTATGCAGGCGGGTCATGGCGCGCTCGCTGCCTTCTTCGAGCAGAATCGGCAGAATCTCGATCGCATCGCCGATGGCTTTCAGGATCGACTCTTCCTCGGCCGTCGATGCCCGCCGCAAAACGTGGCCCTTGACCTTGCCCCGGTCGCCGGGATGGCCGACACCGATGCGGATGCGCCAGAAATCCGATCCCAGATGCGACATGATGCTGCGCATGCCGTTATGGCCGGCATGTCCGCCGCCGAATTTAAGCCGCGCGACGCCGGGCGGCAGGTCGATCTCGTCGTAGGCGACCAGAATCTGCTCGGTCGGTATCTTGAAGTAGCTCGTGGCTCTCGCGACGGCGCGACCCGACTCGTTCATATAGGTCATCGGCTTCAATAATCGGATGCGCCGGCCTGACAGAGTGATCTCGGTTGTGTCGGCCTCGAGTTTTTTGTTCGGGGTGAAGCCTGCGCCGTGCATTCGGGCCAGCGCATCGACGAGCCAGAATCCCGCGTTGTGGCGGGTCGTCAGGTACTCGGGATCAGGGTTACCCAGCCCGGCTATCAGGTCGATCGGCTGACCCATGGCAATGTGCGCCTCGATTCAGTTCGGGGGGCGGGCGGCCACGCGGGCACCAAGGGCTAATCGGCCGGGGACTCTCCGGATTCCGGCTCCTCGCCCTCGGGCGCTTCGGCCGCAGCCTCGGCGACCTCGCCTTCCTCTAGCTCCGGCTCCTCGACTTCCTCGCGTCGCGGAGGGTGAATGGCGACGACAGGGGAGTCGTGGTCGTGCGCGAGCTGGGTCGAAGTCACGCCTTCGGGATACTTGATGTCCGACAGATGCAGAATCTCGTTCAGCTCGAGCCCCGAAACGTCGAGCTCGAGGTACTCCGGCAGGTTGGCCGGCAGACAGGTGATCTCGACATCCGTGACGGTATGCTCGATGACACCGCCCTGTTCCTTGACGCCGACGGCGACTTCCTCGCCGACAAAGTGGATCGGCACGTTGAGCGTGAGCTCCTCGTCTTCGACGACCCGCTGAAAGTCGAGATGCATGACCGTGGACTTGGCCGGATGACGCTGCACGTCCTTGACCACGACCGACTGGGTCCGGCTGCCGATCTTGAGGCTCAGGATGCTCGTATAAAATGCTTCGAGCCCCATCTGGTTGGCGAGGCTGTTACGATCGAGCGTGATCGCGCTCGGGTCCTTGCCGCCGCCATAGACGATGGCGGGCACGCGCCCGAGGTGCCGCAGCTGGCGGTTCTTGGCGCGCCCGAGCTCCTCGCGCGCTTCTGCGTCAATCTCGAATTTCACGACTGTAGACCTCCCGGAAGGGCGCGCATGATACAGGCTCGGTCAGTCCAGGTACAGCGAGCTGACGGATTCTGCGGTGCCGATTCGACGCAGGGTTTCGGCCAGCAGTTCCGCGACGCTGAGCTGGCGGATCTTCTCGCAGGCGTGCGCTTTTTCGCTCAGCGGAATCGTGTCGGTGACGACGAGCTCGTCGAGCTCGGATTGGGCGAGTCTATCGACGGCCGGGCCGGACAGCACGGCGTGGGTAATGTAGGCGACCACGCGGGTCGCGCCGCGCTTCTTGAGCACCTCGCCCGCCATGCAGAGCGTTCCTGCGGTGTCGACGATATCGTCGATCAGGACGCAGGTCTTGCCCTTGACCTCACCGATGATATTCATGACCTCGGCCATGTTCGGCTGTGGTCGCCGCTTGTCGATGATGGCGAGGTCGGCGTCGTCGAGCCGCTTGGCCAGGGCCCGGGCCCGCACCACGCCGCCAACATCGGGCGAAACCACGACCATGTCCGGGTATTCCTGCTTCCAGACGTCGCCGAGCAGAACCGGCGAGGCGTAGACGTTGTCCATGGGCACGTCGAAGAACCCCTGGATCTGATCGGCGTGAATGTCCACCGTGATGACGCGATCGATCCCGGATGCCGCGATGAGGTCGGCGACGAGCTTGGCCGTGATCGGAACCCGCGCGGCGCGGGGGCGGCGGTCCTGGCGCGCGTAGCCGAAATAGGGGATCAGCGCGACGACCTGGGCGGCCGAGGCGCGCCGGCAGGCATCGGACATGACCAGGAGCTCCATCAGGTTCTCGTTGGTCGGCGGGCAGGTCGGCTGGATCAGCACGACGTCGTGGCCGCGGACGTTCTCGAGGATCTCGATACTGGACTCGCCGTCGCTGAAGCAGCCGACATTGATGCGGCCCGGCGGCACGCCGAGATGGCGCGCAATGCTGTGGGCGAGCTCCGGGTGCGCGCGGCCGGAAAAAAGCGTCAGGTTCTGGGCATCCACGCCGGTGTTTCCTCGATTGCAAACGGTGCAGGACTGGCTGGGGTGGCAGGATTCGAACCTGCGAATCACGGGATCAAAACCCGTTGCCTTACCGCTTGGCTACACCCCACTCACCTCGTCGGTCGGCGATATTGTCTGGCGGCCCAGCCGGGAGTTCAAGGACTCGTGCTTTCGGAGCGCCAGTCGGTGATCGCGAGCCTGAGCTCGAGCGGTGCATCGGTCAGCGTAATGCGGCGCGGGACCAGCCGGCCCTCGGCGATCTGATATTCGTCGTAGTGAATCTGCCACTCGCGCTGGTCGAGCCGGGCGAGCGTGTCGCCGGCACCGCGCACCGACTGCTCGGCGAAATCCGGATCGGGCCGTCCGAGCAACCAGTGCTCGACGCTGGTGACGGGCAGCCACCAGCCCAGCATCTCCGACAGCTGGCGTTCGGGGTCGGACAGAGTCTCGGTTTCGCCGCGCGATTCGACGGTCAGGCTCGAATCCGTCCCTGCAACTCGAAAGCTGCGCGCACCGAGCAGCCCGCGGACGAGGAGCTCGAGCCTCTCACCGCGCTGCTGCCAGAAGAATCTTGCCTGATAGCCGCGCTCGCCGGTGTCGACGGCAATCCGGCCACTGACGTCCCAGGCGGAGATGTTGCCGAGCTCGGTCTGACGCTGGCCGAAGTCGAGCCCGTCGTCGACGGCGACGACGGTATGCGCGCAGGCCGCAAGCATCAGCGCCAGGGCGACCAGCGCCGATCGCGCTGTCATTGCTGCAATCGGTCCCTGACCTCGGTCAGGAAAGCGTCGTCGGGCGCATCGGCCAGGGCCTCTTCGAGCATCTGCAGTGCCTGGTCACGGTTGCCCAGCGCCCAGTGCACGTCGATGAGATGCGCCATGACCTCGGTCACCTCCAGCGCGCGGTAGGCGCGTTCGAGGTAATCGAGCGCGAGCTCGAATTCGCCGAGTCGAAACAGGACCCAGCCCATGCTGTCGAGAATGGCGCCGCTTTCCGGATTCATCGCGAGCGCGCGTTGAATGTAGCCGCGAGCCTCGGTATGGCGGTCGAGCTTGTCGGTCAGCACGTAGCCGAGCGCATTCAGGAAGACGGCATTGTCGGGCGACTCCTCGACCAGATCCTCGAGGATCCTGACGCCGCGGCGGATCCGGCCCTGCTCCTGCAGCAGCCGCGCCTGTGAATAACGCAGATTCTGGTTGCCCGGGTAGCGGGCGAGCCCTTCCTCGATCCAGCTCTCGGCCGCGTCGAGATCGCCGCGGTCGATCGCATCCTCCATCAACGTGGAGTAGAAGCGAACGTGCGCATCCTGCAGGCTCTGGTCGGCAATCGCTCCGTCTTCTCCGATCGCATCGCTGATGAGTGTGATGGCGTCTTCCGCCCGATCCATGTCGAGCAGGAGCTGGGCCCTGGCGAGCAGCATCTCCGGCGCGAACGAGGGGTTGGCGTTGCCGAACTCGCGCAGGTGGCGCAAGGCGCTCTCCGGATCGTTCATTTCCTGATACATAATTGCGCTGGTTCGGATTTGCGCCTCCACGGCCCGCACGCCGTCGGTGACGCGCGAATAGGATCGCGTAGCGCGCAGGTAGTCGGATTCGAGCTCGGCTATCCGGCCGAGATAGTAGAACGCTTCGTTGCGATAGGCGGGGTCGCTGCGCAGCATCTCGAACTGCTCGCGCGCGGCATCGAGCTCCTCGACGGTGAGCGAGAGAAAGGCGAGCGCACGGATGGCTTCGGGCATGCCGGGATTTTCGTCGAGGACGGCATCGAGCAGTCTCTCGGCCCGCTCTGTCTCGCCTGCAGACAACAGGAGCTCGGCGAACTGCAGCCTGATCTGGGTGTTGTCGTATTGATCCGCGAGCTCGCTGGCGATAGCGAGCGCCTCGTCGGATCGTCCGGCGAGCAGCAGAGTGCGAGCGTACAGCAATCGGGCCTCCGGCCAATCGGGATCGAGCTCGATGGCCGCCTCCGATTGCTCGAGCGCGAGGGTGAAGCTGCCGGCGCGAAGCGCGAGCTGAGCCATGCCGTAGTGGCTCTCGCGAGTGGGCGGATAGCTCGAGGTCAGCTCGAGCATGATCTGCGCCGCGACGTTGACCGTCGGCTCGTTGCTCAGCGCTTCGAGGATCAGCACGAAGCCGCGGCCGAGCTCGGCCTCGGTCAGGCTGTCGAGCAGGACCGAGAAGTCGTCGACCGCCGCGTCGGCCCGGCCCGATCGCATTTCGAAGATGCCCGAGTAGTAGCTGACGAGCGGATTGTCGGGCGCGAGCTCGCGCCAGCGGGCGACCGCACGATGCCCGAGCGTGTCCACGCCGAGCGCGTAAGCCATCTGCGCGGCGCGTTCGGCCAGCGACGGGTCGTCGCTGATCATGGCTGCGCTCAGGTAGTGCTCGGCGGCCTCTTCGCGCTGCTGGCGGGCCAGCGCGAGATCGCCGAGCAGGCGGTAGGAGTCGATGTCGATCCGGTTGGTCTGAGCCTCGACCGTGGCGGGCGCGACCGCGCAGCCCGCGAGCGTGGCGGTGACGACGGCGACACAAATGGCTCGAATCCGCGACATGGCCCGAGACTATAACGCACTCGGCCCGGCTCGTGAGCCGGTGTTTTGGTGCTTGTCGGCCGCGGGGGATTCGCCGACAATCATTGAACAATAACGGGCAAGGGAGAATTGCCGTGCTGGAACTACTCGAAAATCTGGGAATCGACCCAGCAACTATCATGCCGCTGCTCATGTCCTGGGCGGGCAGAATCGTCGCAGCTATCCTGATATTTCTGATCGGGCGCTGGGTTGCCAAGCGGATCGCGGCGGGTGTTGCCAAGGCCACCGAGCGCGCCAATGTCGACCCTACGCTGACTAGATTTCTCCGCAGCATCATCTATATGTCGCTGCTGGTCATGGTCGCGCTCGCTGCCGTCCAGCAGCTCGGTGTCGAGGCCACCAGCTTCTTCGCGATTCTCGGCGCGGCCGGCCTCGCTATCGGTCTGGCGCTCAAGGATTCGCTGTCCAATTTCTCGTCGGGCGTGATGCTCGTGTTATTCAGACCTTTCAAGGTCGGTGATTACGTCGACGCAGGGGGTGTCGCCGGGACGGTCGACTCGATCAAGATCTTCAATACGATCATGATCACACCGGATAACCGCGTAATCACAGTACCGAACAGCCAGATCTACGCAGGATCGATCACCAACTTCTCGGCACGGGAGACGCGGCGGATCGACCTCGTCTTCGGCGTCAGCTACGACGACAACGTCGTCAGGGCCAAGGAGATCATCAAGTCGGTGCTCGATGCCGACGAGCGCATTCTCGAGGATCCTGCGCCGACAATCATGATGCTCGAGCTTGCCGACAGCAGCGTCAATTTCGCGGTGCGGCCGTGGGTAGCAAGTGGCGACTACTGGGCGGTGCGAGGCGACGTGCTCGAGGCCGTCAAGAAAGCGCTCGAGGACAATGGTCTGTCGATCCCGTATCCGCAGCATGACGTCCACTTGATGCAGGCTGCAGCCAACGGGTGAAGCCGTCGTTACGGGAACGTCTTGTCGGGCTTGCGGAGCGCCATGAGGAGATCGCGCATCTTCTTGCCGACGCCGACGTCATAGCGGACAAGGATCGTTTCCGTGATCTGTCGCGGGAATTTTCCCGGCTCGAGCCCGTGGTCAAAGACTTCGCCCTGTTCGAGGCGGCCGAGACCGATCTGTCGGCGGCGAACGAGCTCTGCGCATCCGAGGACCCCGAAATGCGGGAGCTCGGCGAGGAGGAGAAGCAGGATCTCGAACAGCGGCTGAGCGGGCTCGAGCAGGCCCTGCGCGTGCATCTGATTCCCCACGACCCCGATGACGATGCCAACCTCTATCTCGAGATTCGCGCGGGCACGGGCGGCGACGAGGCGGCGCTCTTCGCCGGCGATCTGTTTCGCATGTACAGCCGCTACGCGGAGCGCCACGGCTGGCAGGTCGAGGTGCTGAGCGCGAACGAAGGTGAGCACGGCGGTTACAAGGAAATCATCAGCCGGGTGATCGGCGACGGTGCGTTTGCGAAGCTCAAATTCGAGTCGGGCGCACACCGCGTGCAGCGCGTGCCCAAGACCGAGACCCAGGGTCGAATTCACACGTCCGCCTGCACCGTTGCCGTCCTGCCGGAGGCCGGTGACGTCGAAGATATCGAAATCGATTCCGGTGATCTGCGCGTCGACACATACCGTGCATCCGGCGCCGGTGGTCAGCACGTCAACAAGACCGATTCGGCGGTCAGGCTGACGCACCTTCCCACGGGTATCGTGGTCGAATGTCAGGACGAGCGCTCGCAGCACAAGAACCGGGCCCGTGCGATGTCCCTGCTCGCCGCCCGGCTCAAGGATGCCGAGGTAAGCAAACGCGAAGCCGAGACCGCCGAGTTGCGCAAAGGCCTCGTCGGGAGCGGCGATCGCTCCGAGCGAATCCGGACCTACAACTTTCCACAGGGCCGGGTGACCGATCACCGCGTCAACCTCAAGCTCAACAGGCTGGCCGAGGTGCTCGAGGGCGATCTCGACGAGCTCATCACGGCGCTCGTCAGCGAGCATCAGGCGAAGCTCTTGACCGAGTTCGGGATCGAAGGATGAGCGGGTTGGCGGGGCCTGCGTCTTCGAAGGCGGCGGATCTCGTTGCCTGGGCCGAGAACCGGATCGCTGCGGTGACCGATTGTTCCCGGCTCGAGGCCGAGCTCCTGCTGGCGGAATCGGCGGGCCTCGGGCGCGCCGCGCTGATGGCACACCCGGAGACCGAAATCGCGCGCGAGCAGGCCACGCGTCTCGAGGCCGCCGTCGAGCGCCGCTGTCAGGGCGAGCCGATGGCGTACATACTCGGCCGCAAGGAGTTCTACTCACTGCCGTTCAAGGTGGAGCGGGGTGTGCTCGTGCCGCGTCCGGAAACCGAGACGCTGGTCGAAGCCGCGGTCGAGCGATCGACGCGACCCGGTTCGCGGGTCCTCGATCTCGGGACGGGGTCGGGCGCGATCGCTCTGACCCTCAAGCATGCCCGGCCCGATTGCGAAGTCACGGCCGTCGACGTCGACCGGGACGCGCTCGTGATTGCCATCGCCAATGGAGCACGGCTCGGTTTGGAAGTGCACTGGCTCGAATCGAATTGGTTTGCGGCCCTGGTCGGCGAAGAGTTCGACCTCATCGTTTCCAATCCTCCGTATGTCGCGAGCGCGGACCCCCATTTCGAATCGGGGCTTGCACACGAGCCGCGGATTGCGCTCGATGGCGGCGCGGACGGGCTCGATGCCTACCGGCAGATTCTCGGCCGGGCCGCGGAGTTTCTTGCGCCGCGCGGTGTGCTGCTGTTCGAGCATGGCTTCGACCAGAGACCAGCGCTGATCGAGCTCGCTCGGGTCTCGGGGTTCCGGCTCGAGACCGAGATCAACGATCTCGCGGGACTGCCGCGCGTTGCGGTCTTTTCCGAGTCGACGGCGTGAGCGATGGCGATCGCTATGCGCGGCATGTCGCGCTCAGTGAAGTGGGCGCGGAGGGGCAGGCGAGGCTCGGCGCTTCGCGCATGCTCGTCGTGGGCCTCGGTGGCCTCGGTTGCCCGGCGGCCCAGTATCTCGCGAGCTCGGGTATCGGCCGTCTCGTGCTCAACGATTTCGATCGTGTCGACCGGAGTAATCTGCCGCGGCAGATACTCTATGGCGATGCCGATGTCGGCACACCAAAGACCGAAGCGGCCGTCGCCGCGCTTGGCCGGCTGAATCCGGAGATCGAGATCGAGGGCCTCCCCGAGAGGCTCGATGATGCCACGCTCGCCGCCGCGGCAGCCGGCGTCGACGTCGTGCTCGACTGTACCGACAACTTCGGTACGCGGCTCGCAATCAATCGCGCCTGCGTCGCTGCAAACAAGCCCCTCGTCAGCGGCGCGGCGCTGCGTTTCGAGGGGCAGGTCGCCGTGTTCGGCGTCCGCTCGTCCGATGCCTGCTATCGATGCATTTACAGCGAAGCCGACGAACTGCTCGGCGACTGTGTCGGCAACGGTGTGCTGGCCCCGGTGCCCGGCGTCATCGGCAGCCTCATGGCGGTCGAGGCGATGAAGCTCGTGATCATGGGGCAGAGCGGGCTGACCGGCAGGTTGACGCTCTGGGATGCCATCAGCGGCGGCTGGCAGACGATCCGGCTGGCGCAGGATCCCGATTGCCCCGTCTGCTCCAAGCGATAGAAGGGGGTCACCCACAAGAGGGGTCAGAGCCCTTTTCGAG
>JASFSD010000023.1:0-13942 GCA_050114575.1 Gammaproteobacteria bacterium
ATCATCTTGCACGGACCGCACCACTCGGCCCAGAAATCAAGCAGCACAGGCTTGTCTGACTGGATCACATCGGCTTCGAATCCATCGTCGGTCGTCTGCAAGATCAAGTCGCTCACGTTTCCATTTCCTCCAATTCTGGTTTCTTTCCCATCACTGAGCCTGTAGCTCTAGACACTCTGGAGAGCTGCCGGCGAACGATGCAAGAGTGACGGGACCCCTGGGGTCAGGCACAATACTGTCGCTTTCGTCGCGGCTAGCGGGATTAAATCAGATAGCTGGGAAAGCGAGAGTTCTCGCCTGAGAGCTTATTTTGAACCCCAGCGGAGAGAATTTGCAAGTTTCAGCCCCCCCAGGAACGTCCGGCCAGCCGGCCGATCAACCGGATTCCAAGCTCGGATTCGACGAGTTCGAGCTGGCCGACAACCTCAGAGACGGTATCAAGGACGCGGGATTCACCCGCTGCACGCCGATTCAGTCGGAATCGCTGCCAATAGCGCTCAGCGGCCGCGATGTGGCCGGCCAGGCCCAGACCGGCACGGGAAAGACGGCGGCCTACCTGATCGCACTGTATCAATACCTGATCTCGCGCGAGCCGCTCAAGACCGACAAGGCCGGCCCCCGGGCTCTGATTCTCGCGCCCACGCGGGAGCTCGCCGTCCAGATTCACAAGGATGCCGCCCAGCTCGGCAAGCACCTCGGTTTCCGGCTCGGGCTGGCATTCGGCGGGACAGATTATGACAAACAGCGCGACACACTTGCCGCTGGCGTCGATGTGCTCATCGGCACGCCGGGCCGGACGATCGATTTCTTCAAGCAGGGCGTTTTCGGCCTCAAGAGCGTTCAGGTGCTGGTACTCGATGAGGCCGACCGGATGTTCGACCTGGGCTTCATTCGCGACATCCGCTACGTCCTGAGGCGGCTGCCGAGTCACCAGCAAAGACTCAATCTGCTGTTTTCCGCGACGCTGTCGCACCGTGTGCTCGAGCTCGCCTACGAGCACATGAACGACCCTGAGCTCGTTCGCGTCGAGCCGGACAAGCGCACCGCCGACAAAGTCCGTCAGGTGGTCTACTTCCCGGCCAATGACGAGAAGATCCCGCTGCTGATCATGTTGCTCCGGCAGATGGACGCCAACCGGACGATGGTGTTCGTCAACACCAAGCGCGAAGCCGAGCGTTTGTGCGACCAGCTCACCATCAACGGCATCGAGGCCGCCGCCATTTCCGGCGACGTGCCGCAAAAGAAGCGCCTGCAGATGCTCGGCCGATTCCTCGACGGCAGCCTGCCCGTGCTGATCGGCACGGACGTCGCTTCACGCGGCCTGCACGTGCCGGATGTCAGCCACGTATTCAACTACGACCTGCCGCAGGATCCGGAGGATTACGTCCACCGAATCGGCCGAACGGCGAGAGCAGGTGCCTCCGGTGACGCCATCAGCTTCGGCTGCGAGAACTACGCCATCTCGCTGCCGGATATCGAGGCGTATATCGGTCACAGGATCCCCGTCAGCGAAGTCGATCGCGCGGCGCTCGACGAGGTCAGGAGCACACTCAAGGTAGCCAAGCCCAGGCCGCGCAAGCCGCGCAAAGGCACCGGCGGATCGCGCGACCGGAAGCCTCACCGCGGAAAATCGACGGAACAGGGTCGGGACCGGAAGCCTCGCCGCGGCAGTAAGCCTGCCGAGGGGCGGGACCAGAATTCCGGTCAGGGCGAGAGCGGGAGCCAGTCACAGCCGTCGTCTCCGGCGAAGAAGCGTCGCAGGCGCAGGCGGCCGAGCCGCGGCCAGAACAAAGACAGCTGACAGTCCGCCGGCTCAGCCAATCAGGCTCTCGACACCATCGACGGCCGCAAACTCCTCTACCCGGCGCGGTTCACGCGTCGTATCCGGTCGGCGAATCGCGATTCCATGCCCGACACCGAAACGCCTCGCCGTGCCGAGTATGGCAATGCTGTCCTCGATCAGCAGGCAGCGCTCGGGCTCGATCTGGTGCTCGTCCTCGAGCCGCTGCCAGAATCCGGTCTGCTCTTTTTCGATCTGGTAGTCGTGCGAAGAGACGACCGCATCCATGAGCTCGGCAACCCCGGTCTGGTCGGACTTGATCCGGATCGTCACCTGGTGGGCGTTGGTCACGAGCACCAGTTTCTTGCCGAGACGCCGGGCCAGCGCGATGAAATCTCTGGCCCCCGGCAGATAGCGAATCCGGTGCCGATGCAGCCGTTTCAGGCGCTCGATATCGAGCCCGAGCTCGTTCGACCAATGGTCGATGCAGTACCACGCGAGCGTGCCGGCGATGGCGCCGGTTCGAGCCAGAACCTCGTCACGAGCGGCATCGGGCGCGAGATTGTTGGCTTTCGCATACTCCTGCGGCACGAGCTCAAGCCAGAAGAAGTTGTCGAACGCAAGGTCCAGAAGCGTGCCGTCCATATCGAGCAGCAGCGTATCGATATCGGACCACGGAACTTGTACCTTTGCCGTTTCGCTCATCGCACACCAGTTTACAGGAGGCAGGCACGATGGATGACCGGCGAGAGCTGCTCGAGGCAGTCTGCGGCATTGCCACTGCGGCCGGCGACGCCATCATGGAGATCTACGAGCGGGAGTTTTCCGTCGAGCTCAAGGACGACCGATCGCCACTGACCGAAGCCGACCGTGCCGCGCATCGGATCATCGTCGACCGGCTCGGCAGGCTCCCACTCGAGCTGCCCGTGCTCTCGGAGGAATCGGGGCAAGACGCGTTTCGCAACCGCCTGGAGTGGAACCGCTTCTGGCTCGTGGATCCGCTCGACGGCACCAAGGAGTTCATCAAGCGCAACGGCGAATTCACCGTCAACATCGCGTTGATCGATCGGCATGCGCCGGTTCTCGGAGTCGTCGGCGCGCCGGCGCTCGGCTCCACCTACTCCGGCATTGCCGGGGTCGGCGCCTGGAAGACGAACGGTGACGGCCCGGTACGCATCGAGGTCCGGCGCCCGGCCGCCGAGCCGCTGCGTGTGGTCGGCAGCCGAAGCCATGCAAGCCCTGAGCTGGCCACCTTCCTCGAGCAGATCGGCCCGCATGAAATCAAGCCGATGGGCAGCTCGCTCAAAATCTGCCTCGTTGCCGAAGGGGAGGCGGATCTGTACCCGCGGCTCGGGCCGACCTCCGAATGGGACACGGCCGCCGCTCACGCTGTTCTCATTAGCGCCGGAGGGAGTATGATGGATCTGACGGGCGAGCCGCTTGCGTACAACGCCGGGGAGAGCATCCTCAACCCGCATTTCCTGGCGCTGGGGGACGATATCCGCGATCGACTGCCCGGCTTTAGAACCAACTAGTGGACGACAAGATAGAAACCGAAGCATTCAGAAGCGTTGAGAAGCTTCGCAACCTCAGGGTTGAGCATCGGGATCTGGATCGCGTCATCTCCGAGCTGACCGTGGATCCCACGGTGGATCAAATCATGCTGAAGCGCCTCAAGAAGAGGAAGCTCATGCTGAAAGACATGATCACTCAGCTCGAGAGTGACCGGATTCCCGATCTGAACGCCTGATCGAAGCAGAACGACTTGCGCCAGGGTGCCAGGGGTGCCGCTGGGATAGTTTGACCATCGCCAAATGGACCTGATCGCCGATATCGGCGCGACCAATTCACGCTGCGCCCTGCTGGACGAGAACGGGCTGACGATACGCTCTGCCCGCTTCATCAATCGCGACTTCGCGAGCCTTGCCGCGTTGCTTGCGACTTTCGCCGACGGCGCGGCGCTGACCCGGGCGGCACTGGCCATCGCCGCTCCGATTTCGGGCGACGAAATCACCATGACCAACGTCGACTGGCGCTTCAGCCAGGAAGCGCTCAGAGACTCGCTCGAGCTGAAGACGCTGCGCGTGCTCAACGACTTCGAGGCCGTCGCGCTGTCGCTGCCTTTACTCCAAGCAAGCGATTGCCACGGAGTCGGTGCCGGCACCAGTGCACCGCGGGCGACACGCGCCGTGCTCGGGCCGGGGTCAGGGCTCGGTGTCGCCTCCACTGTGCCACACGACGATGGCTGGACGCCGATCAGCGGCGAAGGTGGTCACGTGACACTGCCGGCGCTCGACGACGACGAGGCGAGGATCATCGCCGACCATGCCGATCCCAACGGGCATTGCTCGGCCGAGCGGCTGCTCTCAGGCCCGGGGCTCGTACGAATTCACTCGAGCCTGGCCGGGCAGGCCGGCCTCGAGCCCGGCGATCTCACGCCCTCTCAGGTCACGGAACGCATGCAGGCAGGTGACGTAACGGCGGTGAGAGCGTACGAGATCTTTTTTGCGCTGCTCGGCACCGTAGCCGGGAACCTCGCGCTGACGGTCGGTGCCAGAGGCGGGGTATACATCGCCGGCGGCATCGTGCCGCGCGTCGTCGATGCGCTCGAACAATCCCGCTTTCGCGAGCGGTTCGTCGCCAAGGGCCGCTACCGCGACTATCTCGACTCGATCCGTACCGCCGTCATTACGATCGAGCAGCCCGCCTTCCCCGGCCTCAGGCATGCGCTCAGCCTGAGCTGAACCGCCAATCGCCAAGCAAGGGTCAGAGCCCCCGCCGAATAAGGGGTCAGAGCCCCTGCGCCGAAGAAGGGGTCAGAGCCCCTGGGCCTCGTCGATCTGCCGGCGCCTTTCGGCATCTGCCTCGAAGATTGTGTCCTCGACGCCGGCGGCCCGGTCCAGGGTCCCCGTGAGCGGGTCGAATACGGTCTCGTCACGCTGCCGCTCGGCCGGCGCCTCGGCGTCGGAACCGGAGCACGCAACCAGAAGAACCGTGAGCAACGCCATCAGAGCTTTCATCCGGGCCTCCAGGAACCTACGATGTCTCAGCGGATCTCACTATGGCAAGCGGGGTTCCGCGCGAGAAGCCGACCAATTAACAAAAACCCGCATCCACGACGTCTACCAGGGGGAATTCAATGACGCCGACTGATCCAGCCGATAACCGGAAGGCCGACCCGATCAAGCTGATCTGCTGGGCCGGAGTTGCTGCCTACGTCGTCTGGAAGATTGCGGGGATGCTTCAGGGCGCCACGCTCAGGCAGCTGTTCGATTTCGGCAATCCGTCACTCGCAGGCCTCGCCGTCGGCGCCTGCTGCGTCGGCCTGATTCTCAGATCCCCGAAAATGCGGCGCTCCACCACACTGATCGAGGTGAACGAGGCGCGGACAGTGGCGATTTCGTTTCTCTTCGTGTTCATCGTCATGGCGTCTTACTATTTTCTGCGGCCGGTCCGCGACTCGCTCGCGAGCGACTGGACCGACCCCGAGATTTCCCAGCTCTGGACGATCCAGTTCTTTTTCAGCGCCGCGCTGGTGGCAGCTTATGGATTTGCCTGCTCGCGTATTCGCTTCCGTTTGCTGGTCCCGGCCGTTTATACCTTTTACGCCGTCACCTTCATCCTGTTTTACTTCGGCTCTTCGCTGGTTTCCGATCGCGTATTGCTCGACAAGAGTTTCTACGTCTGGGTCAGCCTGTTCAGCCTGTTCCATCTTTCCGTGTTCTGGAGCTTCATGGCCGACACATTCACCCAGGAACAATCGAAGCGGCTGTTTGCCTTCATCGCCGCCGGCGCAAGCGCGGGCGCAGCCGCCGGCCCGCTGATCGTTGCCGTCATTGCAAGCGACGTCGGCAACGACAATCTCATGCTGATGGCCGCCGTGCTGCTGCTCGCAGCCATACCACTGATCTTCTATCTGCAACGGCTAAAGGCAACGGATCTGCACAACCAGGACGTGAGCGCAGACCTGAGCACGGCCACGATGGGCGGCAAGTGGTGGGCGGGGTTCCGCGACTTCGTGACCAACCCCTATCTGCTCGCGATCGGTTTGTTCATCCTGCTGTACACGGCCATCAGCGCGTTCATCTACTTCGAGCAGACGGAGCTCCTTCGAATCTACGAGGCGCGCGAGCAACGCACGACGATTCTCGCCGTCAGAGACTCGGTCGTGAACATTCTCACATTCGGTCTCGGGCTGTTCGTGACCGGCAGGCTGGTCACTCGGCTGGGCATGCCGATCACGCTGGCTCTGCTGCCCCTGCTCGCCGCAGTCGGATTCGTGATCCTGGCGATGGCCCCGATACTGATCGTTTTGCTCGCCGTCGATATCGGTCGTCGCGCAGGCAACTATGGAGTGACGCGGCCGGCACGCGAGATGCTGTTCACCAGCGTCGATCGGGAGGAGCGCTTCAAGACCAAGCCCGTGGTCGACGTCGTCGTCTATCGCGGCGGCGATGCCTGGTGGGGTGCCGTGTTTGCTTTCTTCAGCACCTCCGTCGGCCTCGGCTTCGTCGCCATGTCTTTGATCGGAGCCTGCCTCGCAGCAGTGTGGACGGGGTCCGGACTGTATCTGGGCAAGGTCTTCAACGGCCGCACCGCGAGAGAAGAAGAACAGAAGGCGTCCACGGGCACGCGGAACGAGTCGGCGACCTGACCCGGCAGCCGTTTGGTCCGGCAATCGAAGAGTTGCTAGGATAGGAGTCGCGTAAACGCCTCGTAACAAGAGCTACAAGGGGGGTGTTCAATGGCGGATTCACTCGGGCGTCAGTCGGTAGAGGCCGTTCGTAATATTGCGATGGTCGGCCATGCCCATTCGGGCAAGACCACGCTGACCGAAGCACTGCTGGCGCTCGCCGGCTCGATAAAGGGTCCTGGCAGCATCGAACAGGGCAATACTGTCTCGGATTTCTCCGACCAGGAGAAGCGCGCGGGCCATTCGCTGGAGGTATCCGTCTGTCACCTCGAGCATGACGGCGCACGGATAAACCTTCTCGACACTCCCGGATACCCGGACTTCGTCGGCAAGGCGCTCGCAGTGCTCCCGGCCGTAGAGACTGTCGCCGTGGTCATCAACGCGCAGCACGGCATCGAATTCGTCACCGAGCAGCTGATGGCCGCTGCAGCCGATCAGAAGCTCTGCCGGCTCATCGTCGTCAACAAGATCGACGACTCGGAAGCCGACACCGAGCAGGTTCTCGAGCAGATTCGGACCGTCTTCGGCAGCGAGTGCCTGCCGCTGAACCTTCCGGCCAAGGGCGGCGAAATGGTCGCGGACTGCTTTTTCGAGCCGGCCGAGGCCGACCCGGATTTTTCCTCCGTGGACACGGCGCATACCGAAATTACCGATCAGGTGGTCGAGCTCGACGACGAGCTCATGGAGCTCTATCTCGAGCAGGGAGAGAGCATCTCTCTCGACCAGCTGCACGATCCGTTCGAGCGGGCTCTGCGCCGCGGTCATCTCATTCCCGTCTGCTTCACCTCGGCGAAGACGCGTGCCGGGCTGCGGCAGCTGCTCAGGGTCTTCTCGCAGCTCATGCCGAATCCATTCGAGGGCAACCCGCTCGCGATTCGCCGGGGCGACGCAGGTCAGCGTTTCAAGACCAACCCAGCGGACGAGACGGGACACTTCGTTGGCCATGTCTTCAAGGTGACCGTCGATCCGTATGTCGGCAGGCTCGCGACTTTTCGGGTGCACCAGGGGATGATCAAGCCGGGCGAGCAGTTCTTTGTCGGGGAGAAGCGCAAGGCCGTCAAGATTTCGCACCTGTATCAGCTGCAGGGCCGGGAGACCACGGAAGTGGCATCGGCAGGGCCCGGCGATATCTGCGCAATCTCCAAGGTCGAGGGCATCGAGTTCAACGACATCCTGCATACCAGCCACGACGAGGACAATCTCGCGATGTCGCGCCGCATCATCCCGGAGCCGATGCATGCGCTTGCGCTGACGCTGAACCAGCGCGGGCAGGAGAAGAAGCTGTCGGACGGCCTGCACAAGCTCGCGACCGAGGACCCGAGCCTCGCCATCGAGCACGACCCGCAGACCAATGAGACGATCATCAAGGGCATGGGCGAGCTGCACCTTCGGCTCGCGCTCGAGCGCCTGCGCGAGGAATTCGCCGTGGAGGTCGAAACGCACGCCCCCAAAGTCCCTTACAGGGAGACCGTTACGCGGTCAGCCGAAGGCCACTGCCGGCACAAGAAACAGACCGGTGGTGCCGGCCAGTTCGGTGAGGTCTATCTCAAGATACAGCCGCTGGAGCGTGGCACCGGTTTCGAATTTGTCGACGAGACGGTCGGCGGCTCGATACCCGGTCAGTTCATCCCCGCGGTCGAGAAAGGCGTGCGCCAGGTGCTCAGCCACGGCGCCGTCACCGGAAACCCGATGCAGGACATCCGCGTGGTCGTCTATGACGGCAAACATCATCCCGTCGACTCTAAAGAGATTGCCTTCGTCACGGCCGGCAAGAAGGCGTTTCTCGATGCGGTCAGCAAGGCGAGCCCGATCGTGCTCGAGCCGATCGCCCGCGTCGAAATCACGCTGCCGAATCGTTTCGTTGGCGACATCAGCGGACATCTGGCGGGCATCCGCGGCAGGATCGCGTCGAACGACGCGACGCCCGACGGCAAGACACGCATCACGGCTCAGGTGCCGGTCGCCGAGCTCGAGAATTTTCAGGCGACACTCAAATCACTGACCGGTGGCGAAGGCGTCTTTACACTGCAGCTGGACCATTACGAATCGGCCCCGACTCAGGTGCAGAAGTCGCTGGCGGAAGCGTTCCGGCCAGCCGCAGAGTCCTCCTGACTGCGACACGCAGGAAGCCCATCTCGAGCGGGCGGGCGGATACTGGTGCCTCGCGACTCAGTACACTTCCCGCAGATAGATCTGGGCGGAGTCACCATCGTACAGGCCGAAGGTCGCATGGCCGGACGGGTTTTCATCACCGGGCACGGCCTGGTCCCAGTCGAAGCGTAACCAAGCAGGAACGATCGAGTCGATTCGTACGCTGCCGTGATTGGTTGCCCCAGGTGCGGCGAGTGTCAGATTGAAATCGCCGGCCACGGGAGGCTCGGCAAACTGCGCCGACAACGGTGCCGGTGACGGGCAGCCGGCCCCGCTCGCACCCGGTGCGCCGCTGTCGAGCACACAGGTTTCGCCTGACGCGAGATTTTCGGTGAAGTCGCCCAGGCTGAGCTCGACATCGGTCGTGCAGCTGTCTCCCGGATTGGTCACGAACCCGATTGCCGGGCCCGCAAAGTACTCGGCAACCAACGGCACGGGCAGATCGACGAGCTCCGAACCGAGCGCATTGCCGAACCTCAGCCTGCCGTATCGAATCCCGGCGCCGTCGCTGAACGCGATGCCCCCGCTGCTGCCGAAAACCGCCGGATTGGTCAGCGCGGCGACGTTGTCGGAGTCGAGGACATCGATCGCAAGCTCGATCTCGGCGTCGAACGGTGCCGGCATCGAGCTCCGATCGAAGCTGAGACCCGAACCGGAACTGAACACGAGAGTCGCAACGCCCGGACCGGTCTCTGCAACGGTCGGATCCGCGGTGGCCGACGGCACGCCGCTGGTATCGAGCAACCCGCTCGCCGACGTGTAGGCGCGATTGGCGAGACTCGCCGTCGTCATCTTGAAGAAGTCACCTGTGTAGTTCAGTGTCGGGCTGTTGTCGGCTGCCTCGGCGGTCGCCGTAATCGTCGGTTGAACCGCATAACTGAATCCGTCACCGGCATAGGTGAAGCCCCCGGCCACACATTGCGTCCCGAGAAACGGCACGTTGAGCGCCAGGCCGAAATGATCCGGCACGAATCGGCCGACGTTTTCCGATTCGACACCCACGACGTCGCCCGCACCGAGATAGTCGGCATCGCCGACGCCAGGAACGAGACGAATGATGCCGACCTCGGGCCAGTAGAAGTCCGTGCCGGTTGCCGTGCCGCCGCTGAATGCGCCGAACCCGGTGGTCCAGCCGATTCCGGGACTCGACCCGCCGGCGGGAGCCATCAGGTTGACGTCCAGCCGCACGGTTTCGGCGACGGACTCCCGACCGTAGTTCGGCGTCGCGTCGTCCTCGGCATCGAGAGCTGTCACCGTAGCGCGAAAACCCGCGCCGGCTGCAATGAAGACTGCACCGAAAGCGTCGCCCGCGGCCGGATTGACGATGGTGCCGGCCGCGTTCTCGATGGCGCTGAGCTCGAACCGCGCCGGCTTCGAAACGAACCCGGCCGTCGCACCGCGAATTCCCAGCGGCAGCTCCGGATTGACGCCGGTCTCGTCCTTGACCGCAATCTGCAGGCTGCCGACGTCCTTGTATCTGGCAGACACCACCGCCTGTCCGTTGACGAAGGTTACGACCTGCGTCGACGCCCCGGTCTCGGTCGTGGCGACCATTGTTCCATCGATAGTGACGCTGCGCGAGCCGGTTCCGGGATTCAGATAGGTGGACCAGAAACTCAGGTTCTTGCTGCCGCTGTAGGTCTCTATGATTCCGCATTCCGGGTCGTTGTCGGTCTGCCCGTAAGCCGCGATGTGCACGTCGAACGGAATGGCGGCCGTCTGAGCCTGAGCGAACGGAACGACCAGAGCCGGCGGCGGGTTGCCGAGCGGCAGAGCCGTCAGCGTAAAGCCGTTGGCAGAGAAGGTCATCGGCCCCTCGGCGTCGGTGTCGCGCAGCGTCGGATTATCCGTTTGATAAACGTCGATGTCGACCGGCACGGCCCCGCCGAGATAAGTCAGGGAGAAAGTCGCCTCGCTTTCTCCGTCCGCCCATTGATAGGTTGCCATGCCGTCGTCGGCCGCGGCGTCGGCGAATGTGCCGCCGCCGGAAACCAGGACCCAGGTGCCGCGGCCTGTCTGCGTGTCGAGCGTGACGGTTTCGGTGTACGTCGTGACGGGATTGTCGGTTGCGTCCTCCGCTCTGACGGTGACGGTCTCAGCAAGACAGTGAATGCCGAAAGTGTCGTGAGTCACGACGAAGTGATCTACTCCGTCGGCGCAGGGATTGGTGCCGGAGACCGTTACCCTGAGCCTGGAGCGGATGCCCTGCACGGCATACTCACGGCTCGTGAACCGCGACTCCGTGTTGCTCGATTGCGGGATCAGCATGATTCCGTGGTCGTCGATCTCTCCGCAGACCCATGACTGAACGAGCGGCGTAATGTCGACGGTGGACCAGCCGGTCGCATCGGCGACGAACGAGCCATGCACGCTCGAGGCGTCGTAATCGTTGCCGGTGTTGCTCCAGTTGACGGTGCCCTCACTCCACGTGTCCGTGACGGCGAATATGTCGATCGGCAGACCGGTCGCGTCGACATCGGTTACTCGAAACCAGGCGAGCGCCTCGGTTACGTTGGCATTGGGAGCCAGACCCGAGAGATCGAAGCGATAGAGTGCGCGTAGGCTCGCGCCTGGCGCCGTCATCGCGGAGAGCTCCGTGTCGGTGCCATGATTACTGAGCGGATCGCCCTCCTCCAGCCACGCGTCGGCTATCGAGTCGACGAATCCCTGAGCATCGACCGCGGCGCACGACAGGATGCCGAGACAGCCCAGAGCAGCACGGGCGAAGCGGCCAACGAGTTGCTTTCGGTTCGCTGCTGACAAGAGCCCGTCCTCAGAAGCCGTCCACGATCTTGGCCTCGACGCGGCGCGAGACGTAATCGGGCTCGCCATAACTCCCCCGGTGCGCCAGGGCACCGATGACGTAGACATCGAGTGACGTGCCGCCCTCGACGTGGGTCGTTTGCGTGCAGGTGATGTCGACGTCGAATCCCGCCGCACCGCCCTCGGTCAGGGAAAGTGTCGAGGCCGAGCAGGCGCCACTGTCGATCGCGCGATGGGCGGCCCAGGCGACACCGGACCTGGCGGCATGAAACGCCTGCGATGCGAGCAGGCCCGAGCTCACGGTTTGTTGCTGCATCAGCGTCAGGCGTACGGCGAAGGCGCCGAGCCCGGCCAGCACGACGAGCAGAAATACCGCGACGACCAGCGAGAAGCCTCGCTGTCGGCCCGGCAGCCTGATCGGGCGCGCAGTCATGGAACGTTGTCCACGTGAACCTGCGCCAGCAGCGAGATCGTCTCGCCGTCTGCACCGACCCCCAGCTCGAAGGTGACGAGACCCGCGCGTTCCGACGTGCCGGGCGCGTAGCTGATTCCGCAACCGACAATCTGTCCGGCCACGAGGCTCGCCGATGCGCCCGCCGCGAGAAGCTCGGCCGGACTGTCACGATCGGCATGATTCGGGGCTATCGCATAGCCCTCGTAGCGAGTCAGCGTCCCGGCCCCGGAATCGCACACATAGCTGATGGGGCCATCGACCAGATACACACGCTGGGTCGGCGATGCGAAAGCGAATCGGAACGCCGGCGACAGGGTGACCCGGTCCTCGCCGCCGAAAGCGTCGCTCGCAATGTCGATCCGGGTGCCGGCCGGCGTCATGACATTGGCGAGCTCGTAAGCATTGGCGCCCGCAACGCCTACGTTGTAGATCGCAAGATAATGACTGGTGGAGCTGAAGGGCTTCGCGATCCGCGTCATCGGGCCGATGACGTTGAACGAATCGTCTGCGGCCGTGAAGTCCAGGATCTGTGCGGGAGAGCCGGGCACGTCATCGCGATAACGGCCGCCATCAACCGTGCTCAAGAGCTCGATTGTCGAGACGCCGCCACTGTTGCCGACACGGATACTGTTCGGCAGGGCGCGGCGGACATCGCGGCTCATGCGTCCGATTGCCGAATCCGCCGAATCGACGAGTCCGACGCGCCGGGCCTGGTCGGTGAACCCGAGCACCGGACCGGTGATGAACATCGACGCGAACGAAACCACGACGGCACTGACTGCGAGTGTCACGACCATCTCGATCAGGGTGAACCCACGGGCTCCGTCACGACGGTGCGCATTCGACGGCAGCAGGCATGTCGCCGGGGAGCGCATCGCTCAGAGCCTCGTCCGGTAGGCGGTGAGCGTGTAGTCGATGATCGGCGGAAAGCTGACTCTGACATCGATACGAAACGCATCGCCCGCAGCAACCCCCGGCAGCGCCGAGCTCGGGTCGACCTCGACCGCTACCGTATAACCGTCAAGTCCCGGGATTGGCGTGCCGAACTGATCGACCGCGCCCGAATCGACGATTCCGTCGTAATCGTCGACGTCATCGAAGTCTGCGCGGGCGACTTCCCCGTCGCTGCCGTCCGGGTCGCTGAAGGACTTGAGCGAGATTTCCTCCACATAGGCGTTGGCGATCGTTACGCCCTGGCTGAGGACCATGGCGTCGGCGCTGCGCTGCACATTTTCAGCCAGCACGCCGAGAATGGCGCCGACGGCAATGGCGATGACGACGATCGAGATCACGACCTCGATCAAGGTCATGCCGGATTGCTTTTCCGAGCCCGTATTCACGACGTCTCCACGTAGCCGCTCGCGGCATGAATCGTGAGCGAATACGGCCCGATGGAGATCACCTCGTTGCCGCCGAGACCGGTCGCGCCGAGCGCGTCGAACACGATTGTGACCGCCTGCGAGGCGTTGACGCCGTCCGGCGCCGAGCCCGACACGGTGGAGCCGTCGGCCAGCAGCACCGGCTGACTCCAGCTGGTGTCGGCCGGGTTGCAGCGACCGCCGACGGGCTGCTGCTGCTCGGCCGAGTAGTCCGCGACGCCGAGCACGAAGCGCACGGGGCAGCCCGTTGCCACGGCCTTCGACTGCGCGAATTTCAGAGCCGCTGCGAGCTCTTCGTAATAGCCGCGCTCGGAGAAAGCCGTAGAGTCGAAAAACCGCGGCATCGCGAACGAGCTCAGCACACCGATGATCACGATGACCACGACGAGCTCGACGAGAGTGAATCCCGCCTCCGAAACTGTTCGCGCAGATATCTGTTCAGCCATTCCGACTCCGGAAGCAACAAAGGCGCCCGCAGGCGCCTTTGCTCGTGCGGCCTGTCGGCGCACTCCTTCGACGGCGCGCTGCCTCAGCAGCCCGTGGTATCCACGGTAATCGTCGGCGCAGCACCGGCCGCTGCAGGCGGCGTGTAGCTGACCGTGCAATTCGCAATCGGCGTCACTCCGTCATTGGTCTTGGAGAACACGCCGGGCGAACCCGAATCGTCGTAGAGAAAGCCCTCGAGGCTCGCGAGCGTCTCGTCGATCGTGGCGATGTTCGGA
>JASFSD010000024.1:0-13519 GCA_050114575.1 Gammaproteobacteria bacterium
GCTTCATGGCCGCGACGACTTTATCGCCGACGACGAAGCAGCGTATGTCGGAGCCGCCGGCCTCCTTGACGAATTCCTGGACCAGGAAATTGGCATCCAGCCCTCGAAACGCCTCGATGACGCTCTCGGCCGCCTTGCGCGTTTCGGCCAGCACGACGCCTTTTCCCTGCGTGCCCTCGAGCAGCTTGACGACCACCGGGGCCCCGCCGACGAGGTCGAGCAGGTCCTCCGTGTCCTGCGGTGAATGCGCGAAGCCCGTGACCGGCAGGCCGATTCCGCGGCGGGCGAGCAGCTGCAGCGAACGCAGCTTGTCCCGGGAGCGGGAAATCGCGACGGATTCGTTAAGGCAGAAGACACCCATCATTTCGAACTGACGCACTACTGCGGTCCCGTAGAAGGTAACGGATGCACCGATTCTCGGAATCACGGCATCCACTCCCTCGATTGGCTTACCGTCATAGTTGATGCCCGGCTTGAAAGCGGCAATGTTCATATAACAGCGCAACGGGTTGATCACGCGCACGTCGTGGCCGCGCCTTTCGGCCGCCTCGACCAGACGACTGGTCGAATAGAGGCCCCGGCTGCGCGAAAGAATGCCGATGTTCATACTCATACGGATCGAGTCTTTTTCGGTTTGCGCGTCAGGTAAGAGCGCGCCGGATCCACGGTCGCCCGGCCGGCGACTGCCGTTCGTCCAAGCAGCATACGAAACCTCATGTCATCCCTCGCCGTCAGGGTGATCTCGATTGGCCACTGCTCGTCCATGATGCGCAGCATGGTGTCGATGACATAGCGCTCCTCCCGATGCCCACCGGAGTCGGCGACGACACGGCGATCCTTGATCGGCGCCTCACAGGTCGCCTCGATGTCCGTACGGTACTGCCGCGGGTGAATACTGAACCGGACCCAGGGCACTCCGTCACGCTCGAATGTATCGACGGCGAAGGCGTGCAGCGCCGAGGTTCTCGCTCCGGTATCGACTTTCGCCTTGATTCGCTTCAAGTCGAGCTCCGGCAGCGAGACCCACTCGCGCCAGCCCAGTGTGATCCGTGGAGAGTCCATAACGCTAACCCCAGGCAGGCTCGACGGAGTGAGTTTCCTGAAACTCGTCGAACGTCGCCTGCGCTTCCTTGTCGTCGTCGAAACGCGCGATATGAAACAGCGCGTCGCCCTCATGGGTCAGGGGCGAGGTGCTGCGCCCGATCACGAGTCCGGAGAAGCTCGCCTGGACGTCGATCTGCACCTCGCCGAAGGGATCAGAAACCCGGCCAATTATCTGGCCTCGGCTGACCCTGTCGCCGAGCCGACAGGCCGAGCCGAAAATGCCGCTGGATGGGGCTCTGACCCAGCTCGTCGCATTGCTTCTGACGGGCTGGACCTCGGTGTTTCTCCCTTTGCGTTGCGGCAGCATCCCCAGTTGCCGCATCACGCGTCCGACGCCACGCACCCCGGCGCGGATCGAAAGCTCATCGAAGCGCATGGCCTCGCCGGCCTCGTAGACAACGACCGGGATATCGAGCTCGGCGGCATGGGCCCGGAGTGAACCTTCACGCAGACTGGCATCGATGATGACGGGCGACCCGAAAGTCTCGGCCATGTCGAGCACGCGCGCGTCTCTGAGATTGGCTCTGATCTGCGGCAGGTTGGTCCGGCCAATGGCGCCGGTATGGAGATCGATTCCGTATTGGGCCTTCGCGATGACCTCGGTGACGATGAGATGAGCGACGCGCGCGGCGATGGACCCTTTCTCGAGCCCCGGGAAAGAGCGGTTCAAATCGCGCCGATCCGGCAGATAACGCGAACGATTGATGAATCCGAATACGTTGGCGATCGGCACAGCCAGCAGGCAGCCCCTGAGCCTTCGAAGCGCGGACTGACGCAGCAGACGCTTGATGATCTCGATCCCATTGAGCTCATCGCCATGCATGGCCGCCGTGATGAACAGCGTCGGGCCCGGACGGCGGCCGTTGACCACGTGGACGGGCATCGTCATTTGTGTGTGCGTGTAGAGGTTGGCAACCGGCAGGTCGACGATCAGCTCCTGGCCCGGGAGAACCTTCTGGCCGCCGATTTCGACGGCCACCGTGTTCGTGATCTTCTTGGTCATCGCATGATTATCGCACCGGCAACGCATCAGGCGAACGACCGCAGAATGGCCCGGCGCTGACCACCCACGCCCGGCCGGCGAGAAATGAGTTGACTGACGTCAAAAAGGCCCTATATTTCGTTCGCCCGACCGCGGGCGCAGGTGTTAATCGTTGAACGAGGACAGAACGGTGAGCAAAGAACGCAAACAATCGCGGAGCACTCGCGATACATCCGAGATCTTCTCAGACGCCGATTTCGATGCCGACGAGTTCGTCGATCGGATGGACAGCAGCCTGAGCGATCAGACCGAGTTTCGGACCGGGTGGCGGCGGCTGGAACGGATCCGGGAAGAACGGCTACTGCGACGCGAGCTCGGCGAGCTCGACTACTGGGAAGAGTTCGGCGAGGGCGACGACGGAGTGTAATCGACCGTCGATTCGCCATCACCTGACAAAAAAGCGACGCCCTGCCGAACGGCAGGGCGTCTTTCAAGCAGCCGCTCAGAACTCGGGGCCACCCTCGAAGCTCAAGCCCTTGGGCGCGGACTGCTCCCTGACAGCATCGTAGATCTGACGATCGAGCGAGCCAGCCGCGCCACCTTCCTCCTCGACGCGCTCATCGATGAATGCCGCGCGGGATTCGGCGAGCTCATCGATTCGCACCTGTAACTCGCTCCGGCGCTCGGCCAATTCACCGATCAGCCTCTGCTGCTCGACGCGGTTGAGCTCGCGGAAGCCGGCGGGCAACTCTGCTTCGGGGACGGCATCGAGCGAGACTTGGCCTTTGGTCACGTCTTCGACCAGATCCTGATCCCCGAACAGGTTTCGGTAGCCGGCCTCCGTGGCATTGAACACAGCGCGGCGCGCGCGTGACGCAGCAGAGGCGAAAGCCTCCAGCCGATCGGTGGCGGCCACCTTGCCCTCGAGCAGGGTCATTTCGGCATCATCGCCATAGAAGAGCCGCGTGTCGTCGAGCTCGGCCGAAAGCTGCGCAATCTCGTCATCGAACGGCGTGGCAACGGTGAACGCATCGCCGGACTGCGCGACCTGCATATAGCGGCCGTTTCCGAGCCGGGCGATCTCCGTCCAGGGTCCGATCGTCTGCTGCATGTCGCCGCACTGGACCGTATTGACGACCAGACCTTTGGCTGTCGCAGCCCGCACGATATCCGGATACTGCGCCTCGCCCTCGTAATCCATATGCGGCGGCGCGTCGCCGACCAGAAAGATGACCTGATAGCTGGATGGATCCTGGCTCCAGGAAATCCGATTCACGGCATCGTGGAGCGCGAGATTGACGCTCTCCGGGCCGTCGCCCCCACCGACGGCTTCATACTGCATCAGTCGTCCGTACATGGTATCGAGATCCGTGCTGAGATCGACGACGTCGGTGACGTAGGCATCACCGCGATCGCGATACGCGACGAGCCCCATGTGGATTTCCGGCGACTGCTCGGCCTGGGCCAGTGTGGTTGCGATCGACCAGATCTTCTCTTTCGCGGCCGCTATCAGACCGGACATACTCGATGTCGTATCGAGCACGAATACGACTTCGATCTTACGGGTTGCCGTGCTGGTCGGTTGCCCGCTCGGCCCTGCGGCCGAGCTGTCCAGATACGGATAAAGCACGACTGTGCCCACCGTAAAAACCAGAAGTGCTACTGCCAGTAATCTTGCTTTCATCATCAATACTCCCTTGGGTTATGAAATCGGTTCAGCTTCGGCCGGCGATGCGCTGCAACGCCTCGTCAGCCGCCCTGAAGGCATCGGTAAATCCCCGATTCGAGTCGCTGGCAGGCAACCTTTCTGCCTTCGGCGCCGTCCAGCGTGCTGCGAGCTCGGGGATGCACACGTGCAGCGCCTGCACCAGCAGAAAGCACCAGCTGGCCAGAAAAATGCTCTCGGTCCGGACGGCCGCGAGGATGCCAAAACTGAGAGCCACCAGCGTCAGGCCGAGGTCGAGGCCGGCATGAATCAGTCGCGAGTGCGAGAAAAGGGACCGGGCGAGCCAGATCAGCGCGGCGTGAACAGCCACGACTATCGGCAACCCGGCGCCGGTCGCCCACAAGCCGATCGCGATCACGACCCAGACCGCCAACGCGACGATCCGACCGGTCTTGTCTTCGGACCTGGCGATCGAGCGAACTACGACCGCCAGCGCGAGCCCTGTGATCACAAGCCGCGCAACGACTGCCGACGGCATCAGGAACGACAGAGTCAGAGCGGCCGCTGCGGCCACCAGGCTCACGACTACGCCGAAGATCGCCTCGCCCAGGAACGTGCTGCGGCGCGTACCGGCGCTCATGACGGAGCCCTCGCCTGCTTCTCGCGCAGAAATGCGATTTCGACGTCATCGTCGTCGATTCCTTCGAGCGGATCGTCGGCAAATTCGCCGCTGCCCGAATCGCTGATCGCGAGCACGGCAGCCTGCTGACGCATGCAGTCGAGCTGGTCCGTATTGGTCTCCAGAAGCTTTTGCAGCTCCTCGAGCTGCTCTGCCAGAGCCTGTTGCCGGGTCTGCGTATGTTCCCTGAGCTTCGCCGTCTCGAGCTTTCTTCGCGTCAGGCGCCGCGCGAGCGCGTCGTCCTGGTTGGCGAAGCAGACGTCGAGCTTGGCGTCGAGATCACGGGAGCGCTCGGCCAGGCGCTCGGCTTGTGACGACGCGCCAGCGATTTCACCGCGCATCCACTTCTGGCGCTGACTCTGCCGCGCCAGCTCCTCCTCCATTTCACGGATTGCCTGGCGCAGCACTATCTCGGGCTCCTCGATCTGGTCGAGGACGGCGTGCATGTCTGCGGCGAACAATCGCGACACTCGTCTGATCAATGCCATCGGTTCATCTCCTTGCTGTTGCGTTGCAAACAGCGTAGGTCCGGCAGCGAACTCGAACGAGACACGGCTGGGTAAAAGATGGGCTGAAAGTTTTACGAAACATTTACGGGCCGGGCACGCCCTCAGCTGTTAGCCTAAGTAACTCGCGCAGATGCACGCGAGCGTGACTATGAGACAACCGCAGGTTCTGATAATCGAGGATGAGGCCGCGATACGGACCGGTCTCGCAGACGCGCTCGTCTATCACGGCTTCGGCGTCCACAGCGAAGACCACGGCGCAAGCGGACTGGAGCGAGCGCTCAGCGGTAAATTCGACCTGATCCTGCTCGACATCATGCTGCCGGGGGTCGATGGCTTCACGATCTGTGAAGAAATTCGCAAGGTGGACAGGCGGCAGCCGATCATCATGCTGACGGCGAAAACCAGTGACGAGGACATCATCAGCGGTCTTTCCCTGGGCGCCGATGACTATGTCGCCAAGCCGTTCTCGGTTGCGCAGCTCGTGCTTCGCATCAAGGCCGTGCTCAGACGTGCCAGCATCGGTATCGAGTCCGAGCGCACGATCGAGCTCGGCCAATACATTCGAATCGATCTCGAGAACCTGACCGGTTCGAACGGTGGCGTAGAGCTCACGTTCACCCGGCGGGAAGCCGACATCCTGCAGTATCTGCGTGCCAATCAGGATCGCCCGGTCTCGCGGGACGAGCTGCTGAACAAAGTCTGGGGCTATGACCGCAACTCGGGAGTGGAGACCAGAACCGTCGACATCCATATTGCCAAGCTCAGGCGCAAGATCGAGCCGGAACCCAAGGCGCCTCGGTTTCTGGTCACGGTGCGCGGCGCCGGCTACCGACTCACTCCGGAGAGTGACAGTGCCTAGCGCGTTCCGGTCGAGCTCGCGGCTCAAACGACTGCGGTGGGTTCTGGGGCTCGTGTTTCTCGGGCTCGCCGTGCCTGCCGCTGTTCTGATCCGCCAGGGATTCGTTCAGCTGGAGGTCGCCGAGTTTCGTCGCCAGCAGCTGATCGCCGAGGATCTCGTGCGCAGCATCGACGCGCGGCTCTCGGCAGCCATCGCCGTCGAAGATGCGCGTCCGCCAACGGATTTCGACTACGCGACGCCTTCAGTTGGTGCTGGCAATGTGGTGCAGCTGTCGCCGCTCTCGTCGCTGGCGGCGACGAACGCCTTCCCGGGAACGATCGGCTACTTCCAGGTGGATGCCGAGGGCGAGCTTTCCACACCGCTGTTGCCGCAATCGAGGCGCGACAGCGTGCCCGAGCCCGAGCGTCAGGCGAAGTCGCTCGTCGAGACGGAACTGGCCGACGTGCTCGAAGCGAATCGACTACTGAGGGCACGGGCTGCTCCTGCAACCCTCGTGCAGGCGCGCAACGAGGAAGCCGGGCTCGGGGCGACCCAGGCCGTTGCGTCCGATTCGCTCGCGGAAACGAACGTCAGCGAGAACGTGCGCGGCCAGGCGGCATTCGATGAGCTCGCCGTGCCTGCCGCGCGAGAGGCCGAGGCGCCGGAAAAGGTCGCGGATTCAGACGACGCTTTCGCGCTCGAGGCGCCGGAATCCGCCGCACCGCCTCCCGTGGTCCGCGTTTCGACATTCGCCACCGAGCTCGAGCCGCTCAGGTTCAGCCTGCTCGAGACCGGACATCTGGTCCTGTTCCGCAATGCATGGCGCGACGGCGAACGGTTTGTTCAGGGCATGTTGATAGACCGTGCAGCATTCATCGCGGAGGCCGTCGAACCGGCCTTCGTCAACGCCGGTCTCGCTGCAGGCACGCGGCTGGCGGTGGCGGTTTCGGGAACGCCCATCGCATCATTCAGTATCGACGGCGCGACCGCCAGCGGAAGCGACTCATCCCGCCTCTATGCCGCCCGGCTTTCACCGCCACTTGCGGGAATCGAAGTGGCATTCGATTCAGGCACGCTCGAACGCGGTCCGGGTTTCAACGTGCTCGCATGGACGACGATCGCACTCGTCGCCGTGCTCGTCGGCGGATTCCTTGCCATGTACCGCTTCGGCGTAAAGCAGATACAGCTCGCGCGACAACAACAGAATTTCGTCTCGGCTGTCAGCCACGAGCTCAAGACGCCGCTGACGTCGATCCGAATGTACGGCGAGATGCTCAAATCCGGCTGGGCGGATGAAGAGAAGAAGCAGGTCTACTACGACTACATTTACGACGAGGGCGAACGTCTGTCGCGCCTGATCGACAACGTGCTGCAACTCGCGCGCCTCAACCGGACCGGGCCTTCGATGGCCATGGAGCCGGTGACGATCAAAGAGCTCTTCGACATCCTGCGCTCGAAGCTCTCGAGCCAGGCGGAACGCGCCGGCTTCGCGCTCGAGTTCACTCTCGAATCCGACGCTGAAGACAGCGTCATTGCCGTCGATATGGACGCATTGACGCAGGTGTTCATCAATCTCGTCGACAATGCCGTGAAGTTTTCCGGCGAAGCCGACTCACACCGAATCACGATCGGCGCCAGGGCACAGGGCAAGGACCGCATAGCGCTCACCGTGCGCGACTACGGCCCGGGCATTCCGGCGGCCGAGATGAAGCAGCTCTTCGAGCTGTTCTACCGGCCGGACAACGAGCTGACACGCTCGACGGCGGGAACCGGCATCGGGCTCGCGCTCGTGCGCCAACTCGTGGATGCAATGTCAGGGCGAGTGGACGTCCGCAACCGGGATCCCGGCGCCGAGTTCAGCATTACGCTGCCGCGCCGAAAAAGGGGTCAGAGCCCTTTTCGTGAAAAGGGCTCTGACCCTTCTTAGCTCGCCTTACGCCGCTCTTCGGTCTCGGCGATGATCGTCTCGGCGACGTTCCTCGGGCACGGCGCATAGTGATCGAATTCCATCGAAAACTGCCCGCGACCGGACGTGAACGTTCTGAGATCGCCGATATAGCCGAACATCTCGCTCAGCGGACACTCGGCCCGGATGTGGGTCAGCGTCGGACCGGCTTCCTGCGACTTGATCATGCCTCGCCGCCGATTCAGGTCGCCGATGACGTCGCCGACGTGATCGTCCGGCGTGTAGACGTCGACCTTCATGATCGGCTCGAGCAGCTGCGGCTGCGCCTTCGGGATCGACTGGCGGTACGCGGCCTTGGTGGCGATCTCGAACGCCATCGCCGAGGAGTCGACGGCATGGAAGGCGCCGTCGAGAAGCGTAAACTTGACGTCGAGCAGGGGGAAACCTGCGAGCGTGCCCTCCTGCATGCTGTCGCCGAAAGCGGACTCGATCGCGCCCCAGTACTCGCGCGGCACGTTGCCGCCCGTCACCTGGGATTCGAATTCGTAACCGCTGTTGGCCTCGCCGGGCTCGATCATGTAATCGATCTTGGCGAACTGTCCCGAGCCGCCGGTCTGCTTCTTGTGCGTGTAGCTGTCGTTGACAGCCTGCGTGATCGTCTCGCGATAGGCCACCTGCGGCTTGCCGACGGTCACGTCGACCTTGTGCGTGCGCTTGAGGATATCGACCTTGATATCGAGATGAAGCTCACCCATACCCATGATGATCGTCTCGCCCGATTCCTGATCCGTCATGACGCGGAACGAGGGATCCTCCTGCACCATCTTGTTGAGGGCTATGCCGAGCTTTTCCGTGCCGGCCTTGTCCTTCGGCGCAATCGAGATCGAAATGACGGGATCGGGGAAGACCATCGGCTCGAGCGTCGCCGGGTTCTTCTGATCGGCCAGCGTGTGCCCGGTACGCGTGTTCTTGAGACCGAGCAGCGCAACGATGTCGCCGGCCTGAGCCGAATCGAGCTCCTCGCGTGAATCCGCATGCATCTCGACGATGCGGCCGATGCGCTCCGTCTTGCCGGTGAAAGTGTTGACCACCGTGTCACCCTTGTTGAGCCGGCCCGAGTAGATGCGGGTAAACGTCAACGCACCGAAACGGTCGTCCATGATCTTGAACGCGAGAGCGCGCAGCGGCGCGTCGGGATCGACCTTGGCGACCTTGCCCGTCTCGTGCCCTTCGAGATCCATTTCGGGCTGCGGATCGACTTCCATCGGGTTCGGCAGGTAATCGACCACGGCATTGAGCACGAGCTGGATACCCTTGTTCTTGAATGCCGAACCCGTAAACGTCGGAAAGAAATCGAGCGCGATCGTGCCGCGGCGGACGCACTTCTTGATGTCTTCGACGGAAGGCTCGTTGCCCTCCAGATACGCCTCGAGCAGATCGTCGTCCTGCTCGAGAGCTGTCTCGATCAGCGCCTCGCGATATTTCTCGATGTCGGCACTCATCTCTTCGGGCGGATCGACCACTTCGTAACTCGTCGGGTCGCCGGAGTTGTCCCAGATATAGGCCTTGCGCGTGAGCAGATCGACCACGCCCTTGAAGTTGTCCTCGATTCCGATCGGCAGGACCATGACCAGCGGGACGGCGTTCAGCCGATTCTTGATCTGCTCCACGACGCGGTAGAAGTCGGCGCCGACCCGGTCGAGCTTGTTGATGAAGATGATACGGGCCACACGCGAGTCGTTGGCGTAGCGCCAGTTGGTCTCCGACTGCGGCTCGACGCCGCCGGAGCCGCAGAATACGCCAACGCCGCCGTCGAGCACCTTGAGCGAGCGATAGACCTCGATCGTGAAGTCGACGTGCCCCGGTGTGTCGATGATGTTGAGGTGGTGGTCGTTCCAGGTGCAGCTCGTCGCCGCCGACTGGATCGTAATGCCACGCTCCTGCTCCTGCTCCATGAAGTCGGTCGTCGCCGCGCCATCGTGTACCTCACCCATCTTGTGGATGCGGCCGGTCAGCTTGAGGATGCGCTCGGTCGTCGTCGTTTTGCCGGCGTCGACATGAGCAAAAATCCCAATGTTGCGGTACAGATTCAAATCTGTCATATCCGTAATCTCTTTAAAAATGAAGCGCTTCGCCGCCGACTAGCGGCTGCAGGGGCGCGCATGATAACAAGACTTCCTGGAACCAACCACCGTACGCCCCAGGCATTCTTCACATAACCAGAGAGTGATCCAAGCGGGCGCGACCCAACTTGTGACGCAGTTCAAGAAATGGGGTCTGACGGGTTTTTCTCAAGACGTGCAGCGAAGGCCGGGTCGGAGCCCGTTCTTCGAAAAGGGGTCAGAGCCCACTCCTCGAAAGAGCTCCGACCCCGCTTCTCTAACCCCGTTGCTCGGACTCCGTTCCAGGGCTCCGTTGCCCGGACCCTCCCGCCCGGCGGGGCAACTGACGCCTCTCGCGGCTGACGGCCCGCACGCTCAGAAATTCATCCGAAACCCAAGCTTGCTGGTCCAGGAATACTCCTCATACTGCAGCAGCCGATCGCGCCCCGGACCTCGCTGAAACGCCACATACGGCTCGTCGGTCAGGTTGATCAGGTCGAGGAAGACCTGGAAATTGTCGTTGATATTGTATTTCGCGCTGATATCGATCTGGGTGTGATCAGTGACCCAGCGGTCCTCGTCGGCATTGCCCGTGAAATTGAGCTCATCGAGATATTCGTCGCGATAGGTCGCGGCGAGTCTCAGGCTCCACCTGTCGTTCTCGTATCCGATCATCGTGTTCAGGACGTTCTCCGACGTCTCCGGCAGCGGGATGGTTCGACCATTCACCCTGCCTTCGGTATCGGTGTACGTAAAATTGACGCCGAACAGCAGGCCGCTCCACGGCCCACGCAATGACATCAGCGCCTGCTGATAATTTAGCTCGACGCCGTCGACCGTGGCTTCATCCCCGTTGATCGGGATGATGGCCTCGTCCGCCTGAATACCGAGCCAGGTCACGTCCTCGAACTCGGCTTCGACGATGAAGTCCTCGATGTCTTTCGTGAAGACGCCGGCCGAGAGCACGGCATTGTCGGCGAAATACCATTCGGCGGAAATGTCGAAATTCGACGCCTTATACGGCAACAGGTTCGGGTTGCCGAAGGTACCCTCCCGCGCATCGTCTTCCTCTTCGACTTCGAACCGGGGCGCGAGCCAATACATGTTCGGCCGAACCAGGCTGTCGTAGTAGCCGGCTCGAACGACGATGTCGTCGCCGACGCTGTAGCGCAGATTGATGCTCGGATACCAGTCGTCGTAGTCGCGCTTGTATCGCTGGCTCGTGACGACGACGACGTCCTGTGTCAGCACGCTCCCGTTGAAAGTCGATCCTTCTTCGATGAACTCGGCGACATTTCCGCGCATCTGGTTCTCGGTTTCCTCGTAGCGGAACCCGCCGATGATGCGCAGGGGACCGTTCTCGTACAGGCCTGAGATGTAGTAAGCGAGAATGTCTTCGTCGACGCGGTAGTCTTCGACGGCCGAATCGAACTGACTGTCGTTGACATTCTTCTCGAACGAGTCGAAGTTCTGGGCGAACAGCGTCCGGATCGCTAACGGGTCGGCAACCGGGTCGATCGGCATGAGCCCGTAGGTTGCCCGGCCCAGGACGTCGGCCAGCGTGAAATCGAAGTCCTCGAAGAATTCCACCGTCTTGTCGTAGGTCTTTTCGCGGAACCGGTTCTTGAATCCGAATTGAAGCTCGAAGGAGCCGCGATCGAGCGCGAACTCGCGCGATCCGTTGAGCTCGAAGCTCGCTTCCTCGTCTTCGGCGTTGCTGCGCGTAGTACGCTCGATGTCCTTGAATTCGTACTCGGCGGGATCGAGAAACTCATTGAGCCCTGCGTCGACCGTGAAGACGGGACGGTCCCGATCGGAGTAATCGAAGGTGATGTCGAACTCACCCGGGTCCTCGAACTCGCGCTCGAAGGCCGTCGGGTCGAGCGATCCGTTTTCCTTCTCCTCGGCAAGCGACACAGAACCCGCCAGATCGAAGCTCCAGGCCCCGGTGAAGAACTCGCCTCCGAGCACTGCCGAGCTGATCTCCTGCGCCTCGAAGCGGTCTTTGATATCGCGCTCGACGGTGATCTTGCCGTCGTCCGACAGGAATTGCGCCTGGCTGGCGCTGCCGGCCGCCGGCTCCTCGTCGAATTCGAACGTCAGGCGGCTGCGAAACTCCTGGTCGTCGAACTCGCTGTGCAGGATCTTCGCATACAGCAGCACCTGATCGGTCGGTTGAAAATCGAGCGATAACGACATGCCGAGACGTTCACGCTCGACGTCGTAGTCCCGATACTGCACCTCGTCGGCGAAGGCAATGCCGCCATCGGTCTCGCCCCAGCCATCGGGCTCGATGTTGTCGGTCGAAAATTCCCGGTTGTAGAACGAGACGCCGCCGGCGATACCGAAGACGTCGTTGAAATTCTTGGAAAAGTCGACGCTGGCCTTGGGAGTGGTTTCACCCGAGAGGTCGTTGTGCGACTGCTCGAGTGAGAAACCGAGATACGGCTCGCGGCGATCGAGCGCGCTCGTCGTGTTGATCTGAATCGAGCCGCCGATCGTGTCGGCATCCATATCCGGCGTCAGCGTCTTCTTGATCTCGATCGACTCGATGAGCTCGACCGGCAGGACGTCGAGTGCGACGTAACGAGCCACATCCTCGGGCGCCGGCACGCGGGCGCCATTGATCGAGACCGAATTGAGATCCTTGTTCATTCCGCGAACTGCAACGAACCGGCCCTCGCCCTGATCGTTGAGTACGTTTATGCCCGGAGCCCGCCGCAACGCCTCGGCGACGTTCTGATCGGGGAACTGACCGATGGCGTCGCGCGTCAGCACGGTATCGACCGTATCCGATGCCCGCTGACGCGAAAGCGAGCTCGCCATGACGGCGCGCTGACCAATTACGAGAACCTGCTCGTCGATATCCGGTCCCATGCCGATGTCGGCGCGGACGACGCCATCACCGCTCACCGCAATTTCCTGCTCAACCGACAAAGCGCCGACGTAGCGGACGACGAGGGTATATGTGCCCGAATCGACATCGGCGAAGCGATACGACCCGTCGGATTGGGTAACGGCCGATCGGCCGAGCTCCGGAATCTCGATCTGCGCACCGGCCAGCGATCGCGTTCCCGTGTTGTCACTGACTCGCCCGACAATCGTTCCGCCCAAAGCTGTCGTGGCCATCAAAGAGAGAATCGATGCAGGCAGTACCGCTAGCTTCAGCGGCCAAAGTCCTTGTCGCGTCTTGCTTGTCATTGTTCATTAGCCCGTGCTGGTGTTCCAGGGGCCACAATGTCTTTCCCGAGCGTGACGGGAGCTTGAAGAACGCGTTACGAGAGTGTGACGATCGATCCTCAACGCGTGCCACCCGCAATGTGCTTGTAACTTTCGCATGGTTTCCTGCCCCTCGTTTCAGGGAGAGGCGATCGATGCCATCACGAGCCAAGTCCATCTGTGCCGTAACGCTGGGAATTTCGGGGCTCCTGACCGGCTGCACACCAGCTCCCGAGGTGCCCCGGGTTGCCGAAAGATTCATCACCGAGCTAGACCCGCAAATGAACATCGATTCCGTTGCGACGCACGCAGTGGCAGAGGGAGAGGCATGGCTATTCGCTACGGCCAAAGACACGCATGTCATTCGGATTTACGACGCGGCGACGGGGCAGCACGTTCGCGACCTGGGTGGGCCAGGCTCGGGCCCGGGAGAATTCCAGCGACCCAATGGGGTACTCGCTGCCGACGGTATGCTGATTGTCATCGAGCGCGACAACCGACGTGTGCAGATATT
>JASFSD010000025.1:0-13309 GCA_050114575.1 Gammaproteobacteria bacterium
CGCCCGAGACGCAGACCATGACGTGATCACCATCGGCAATCATGCCGTAGTCCGCGATGGCACGGCCAACCTGCCCACGGATCTCGGATCTCAGCCGGTTCCAGCGATTGGATACGGTCTGCACGATGATGCCTGCCTGTCTCAGTGCGGCGGGGACCTTTGCTCGTTAGCGGAAGCCGAATCGGACCACCCAGCCGCTGCCACGACCCGATCCGGCGAAACGCGATCATAACGATTTCGAGCGGCACCGGCAGCACGGCCCGGTTGCCGCGATGCCCGAGCGACACGATGCCGCAACGACGCCATGCATATCGACTGTCGGTCACCACGATTGAACATAACCGCTGCACGCGGAGCCTCGGTGGCAACCAGTGTGATGCTTTTCACTGCCGCTCACGGGGCCAGCCGATACGCTTAGCGGGTTCTGATTACGTCAATTCCCGGGATGAAGCGCACGCTAACGGTAATCGTTGTGGCTATTGCAGCGCTGGCTCTGCTCGTCGGCGCCGCACTCGAATCCCGTTCCATTCCGCTCGAGGCGCACATTGCCCGTTACACACTGCGCTCGGAGCTAGCGAACCTCGAGACCGAGTTCCGAACGCTCGTGACCTCACTGGAAACAGCCTGGCAGACGAGCCAGCCCCCGGGCGAAGCAGCCAGCGCACTGCAGCGGCGGATGGTGCGCAGCACCGAAGGATTCGAGAACTCGATCGAGCTCATGCCCGGCGGGATGCTGCAACTGGAGCGCGTCGAGAACAATCTCGATCGCCTGCGAGCAACCATGGCAACCGTCGACGACCTGACGTCCACCCTGCTGCGCGAGCAGACCGAGTATGCCAACAACCTGACCCTGCTCCGCGACGATGGCCCCGCGGTCGTGCAGCAGCTGCGAACGATCGGGGACTCCCGCGTTGCGGCCGACGTCTTTCAACTGACATCCGAAACGGTCGATTTTGCCGCGCCGGAGAACTCGATCAACGACTACGAGATCGGACGCCTCCTCGCGACGCTGAATCGAGACCGACGAATCGACCCGGTTTTAGACAACCTCGCTGGCCCGCTGCTCGAAGCCGTCAGCGAGATCCTGGAAGCCAAGGACTCGATCCGCAGCCGCCTGAGGCAGCTCGACATCGTTCCCCTGGTCGACAACGCCGCCGCCCTGAACGAGGCCGCGAGCGCGTCGTACGAGGACGCAGTGGCAGGTGCCGAGAACGCGCGCCGTGCGCTGCTGGTCTTTGCCGCCCTGCTGCTCGCGACGGTCGGCTTTATCGGCTATCGATTACGCAGGAGTTACGCCGAGCTCAACGAGGCCAACGACGAGCTGGCCGACCTCAACGGATCGCTGGAGCAACGCGTGCAGGAACGGACCCATGACCTGAGCACGGCCCTGGGTGAACTGAAAGAGTCCCAGGTTCAACTGGTCCAGGCCGAGAAGATGTCGTCACTCGGACAGCTCGTTGCCGGCATCAGTCACGAGATCAACACACCGCTGCTCTACCTTGCCAACAACGCAACGCTCGTGCAGGAACGAATCGAGCCGCTGCGCCGATTCATCGAATCGAGCGCCAGGACCTTCTCGATCAAGCGTGCGGACTTCGACGACCGTTCCGAGTTTCAGAACGATCTGGTGTCCCGGCTCAACGAGCTCAAGCAGATGCTGCGGGAGTACGAGCTGGAGGACACCGTCGACGAGATCAACGATCTGATGCGCGACAGCATCGACGGCATCGCCGACCTGACGGAGATGGCGCAGAGCCTGAAGGACTTCAGCCGGCTGGACCGGGCGCCGATCGACAGCTTCGACGTCAACGCAGGCCTCGACAAGACGCTCAACATCGCGCGCAACAGCATCAAGCACAAGGCGGACGTGCGGAAGGAGTATGGCGACATCCCGAGCATCGAGTGCTCGCCCTCCAAGATCAATCAGGTCTTCCTCAATCTCCTGACCAACGCCGCCCAGGCGATCGAAGAGCGAGGCGAAATCGTCATCTCCACGGCACTCGAGGACGACTCGCAGGTCGTCGTCTCGATCTCCGATACCGGCTGCGGCATACCGAAGGAGAACCTCGAGCGAATCTGCGACCCGTTCTTCACCACCAAGGAAGTCGGCTCCGGCACCGGTCTAGGCCTTTCCATCGTCGCCGACATCGTCCGCAGCCACAGCGGCAAGCTGGAAATCGAATCGCAGCCGGGCGCAGGCTCGACCTTCAAAGTGATTCTGCCAATCAAGCAGCCCGAGCAGACCGGCGACGTAGAGAAAGACGAAGCCGCCGTCGACCGAATTCTGGCGGAGGCCGTCTGAATGGCCGCCAGGATGCAGTCCACCGCGCGCAAGCCCCGGCTTCTGTTCGTCGACGATGAGGAACGCGTGCTGAATTCGATGCGAATCATGTTCCGCAAGGCGAGTGAGCTCCACCTCGCCAAGAACGGTAAGGATGCGATCGACATCATCAGGAACAACGACATCGACGTGATCATCGCCGATCACAAGATGCCGCAGATGACGGGCGTCGAGCTGCTGACCCAGGTCAGGACCCTGTCGCCGCGAACCGTGCGCATCCTGCTGACGGGGTACGCCGAGCTCGATGCCGTAGAAGGCTCGATCAACGAAGGCGAGGTCTTCCGGTTCCTGACCAAACCCTGCCCACCCGACCGCCTCAAAGAAACGATTGCGCTGGCGGTAAAGGCAGCCCAGCAGACGCCGGCACCGGCCGAAACCGCCGAGCCGAGCCCGGCCCCGCCGAAGCGGACCCCGGTCAAGAAGCTGCCGAGCGCACCGCCGAAGACCGAAGAAGCAGGCGATCAGACAGCGGCCGTGAGCAAGAAGCGGCTCGCAGAGGGCCTCGGCATCGTCGTCTTCTCAGCCGACGAGGAAGTGCTGACTGCCGTGCAGCAGGCCGTGCGGGGCCGCCTGCCCGTCTACTCCGCATCCAACGTGGTCAAGGTCGTCAAGATTCTGACCGAGCGCCGCCCCGGCGTGCTGGTCACCGACGTCAGCACGGACAAGTCCACGATCCAGGCGATGACGGCGCGGCTCAAGGAACATCTGCCGGAGCTCGTTACGATTGCGGTCTCGCCGCACCGCGACGTTCTCGACATGGTCTGGCTCATCAATCACGGCCAGATCTTCCGCTTCCTGCGCAAGCCTATTACGCCCGGCCGCTGCGCCGTCAGTCTGCAGGCGGCGCTCAAGCATCACCGTATGCTGCTCAAGAACCCGGAAATGGTGCAGCGGCATCAGGTCGAAACGACCGACGACCCGGGCTTGATGGGCGGGATGCTCACCCGGATCAAGAACGTGCGCCGGCTCTGGTCGTCGCTCTAGCACCGCTGCCGCCGCCACCCGGCGCAGCCACCCATTGAACATAACTACAGCGCCGACCCGCGTCGGGGGGTTGTTGAGCTACACTTGACCGAACTGTCCCACTCAAGAGGACAGAGGAGAGAGAGTGCCATGCGAGTTCACCCAGGGACCGGAATCATCGCGCTGTCCGCGCTCGTCTTTTCAGGCGAGGCGCTTGCCGAATGGCGGTGCGACTGCACCAGCATCATCGGCAGCTGCGCCGCGACGGCAACCGTGCAGGAAAGCTTCATCGAAGTGACCAGCAACACCGAGCAGTGCTCCCGCGTCGACTACTTCGTCGACGGGACCCCGCTGGTCGCTCTGGTGACCGAAGGCGTCGAGCGCCAGGACTGGATCTCGCAGAGCGCGACGCCCGCCGTCATTATTCAAAGCTGTCAGGTCTGCCTCGACAACGCCGCAGCGGACGAGCCGCCACCGTTCGCTTCGAGCCTTCTGTCCGAAGGCGAACCCACGCTGCTCGTGGAAGTGCTCCCGGCTTATCCACCCGAGGCGCTGGTCGCCGGGATAGAGGGAGTGGTCGAAGTCCGCTTCAACGTCACTCCCGAAGGAACCGTCAGCGATGCCGAGATCGTCTCGTCCGACCCCGCAGGCGTGTTCGAGGAGGCGGCGCTCACGGCGCTTAGCGGCTGGCGCTACACGCGGGATGCCGGCGGCGAGACGGCGAGCCTGACCGAAACCATCGAGTTCAATCTTTCCGGCGCCCTGCTCGCATTGCGGCCGACTGCCGCGGCGTCGACTCGCGCTGCCGCTCCGGGCGAGAGAATCCGCAACGGCTGTGTGCAGGAAGACTCGCGCTACGACTTCGGCGGCAGCATCGACGTCAGTCTGGTCAACGCATGCAGCGAGCCGCTGATCGTTTACAGCTGCGCCGCCGGAACCGGACCATACCGCGATCGCTGGACCTGTCAGAGCCAGGAAGGCACAGGGACTGCGCTCGCGCCGTCGGCCACCGGCGAAAGAGCGGCCACGGCACGGGCCGGCATGCAGGATCGCACAGCCGTCTCGAGGTTCGAAATCTCGCGCGCACCGAACAGTGAATACTGGTGGCTCGCCTGCGCAGTGGACGATACGGCGTGCCGCAGCGACGGCCAGGAGTGGGTCCGGTCGCTCGACGGTCAGATCGCCGCGATCGATCCGCAGGCTCGAACCCGGGCGCGCCTGGCTCGCTCGTTCTGATCGCTCAATCGGTAGTAACGGTCACGAACAAGCGGTAAATGCCGACCGGCTCGCCGGCCGTGACGCGCGCGACGAGATAGCCGCTGCCGGGGGCCGTGGCCTCGATCTCGATCGGTATCCGGTTCTCTCCCGTGACCATCGATATGGGAATACCCGCCGGCCCGTAGTCGACGCCGTCGTGCAGCTGCACGGCGTCCGGCAGCGTAATCTCGAGCAGGGCATCAGGATGCCGGGACTCGGACTGAAAGACGAGATCCACTGCTCGCATTTCGCCGACCCGCAGCGTCACCGGCCGAAACCCCGCATCGAACTCGGCGCGCGAGCCCTCGACGTTCAGGCCCGTGTAGATCACAGTCACCACGCTGGCGAAAAAGGCGCCGATGAAGGCGAGCGCAACCACCCTTGCCTTCCTGCTACCTGAATTCCCGTTATTCGAAGCGTCGCTCATGTCCTGCCAGAACCGAAACGGTCAAATCGGGTAGCATTGTAGCGGTCCAGGTCATCATCACTCCATCGCCCGAACGAATGATTCAATATCAGGGGATTGTTGGCCTGATCGGTCTCGTTGCGATCGCCTGGATAATCAGCGAGGAGCGACACAATGTGCGCTGGCGCGTGCCCGTCATCGGCCTCGCGCTGCAATTCCTTATCGCTCTGTTGATGCTGAAGCTGCCCCAGTCGCGCGCCGTGTTTTCGGTGCTCAACGACGGCGTCGTGGCGCTGCAAACGGCAACGGAAGCCGGAACGAGCTTCGTCTTCGGGTTTCTCGGTGGCGGTCCGCTGCCGTATGAAGAGACCGAGGTCGGCGCCAGCCTGGTCTTCGCCTTCCGGTCCCTGCCGCTGCTGATCGTCATGAGCGCCCTGACGGCGCTGCTCAATCACTGGCGGGTCCTGCCGCTGATCGTCAACGGGCTGTCGCAGCTGTTGCAGCGAACGCTCGGTGTCGGCGGCGCCGTCGCCCTGTCGGCGGCGGCTAATGTCTTCGTCGGCATGGTCGAGGCGCCGCTCCTGATTCGCCGCTATCTGCTCCAGCTGAGCCGCGCCGAGCTGTTCATGGTCATGGCCTGCGGCATGGCAACGATCGCGGGCACCGTCCTCGTCCTGTACACGACGATTCTCGGCCCGGTCATCGACGATGCCGTCGGCCACCTGTTGACCGCCTCGATCATCAGCGCACCGGCCGCGATCATGTTCGCCTGGGTGATGGTGCCGCTGACAGGCGGCGCAACGGAGACTCACCGCGCGGGCCTCGCTCAATCCGGGGCGACCAGCACAATGGATGCCATTACGCGCGGCACCGAGCGCGGCATGGCCCTGTTTCTGAACATCATCGCCATGCTGATCGTGCTCGTGGCGCTGGTTCAGCTCCTGAACGCCGTCCTCGGACTGCTGCCCGAGATCGCGGGAGCGGATCTCTCGCTGGAACGACTGCTGGGCTGGGTGTTCGCGCCGATCGCGTGGTCTTTGGGCATTCCGTGGGCCGAGGCGACAACCGCCGGGAGCCTGCTCGGGATCAAGACCGCGCTCAACGAATTTCTCGCCTATCTCGCACTTGCGGAACTTCCGGATGGCACTTTGAGTGACCGAAGCAATCTAATAATCAGTTACGCACTGTGTGGAATGGCAAATTTCGGCAGCCTGGGCATTATGATTGGCGGATTCACCGTGCTCGTCCCGGAGCGGCGCAAGGATGTCGTGGAGCTCGGGATGAAGTCGATTGTCGCGGGCACGCTCGCAACCTGCTCGACGGGCGCCGTGGTCGGGCTGATCAGCTGATTTACAGGGAGAACCGATGCGACCGAATCGTCTGCTACCTATGATCGCCGTGCTCGGAATGCTCGGCGCCTCGACCGGAATTGCCGGAACGCTGCAGGACGTTCTGAGCCGGGGCAACCTCCGCGTCGGCGTCACGCTGGCCGAGCCCTGGGCGTTACGCAACGACTCGGGCGACCTCGAAGGCTTCGAAGTCGACGTCGCACGCAAACTCGCAGCGGACATGGGCGTCGACGTCACCCTGCTGCGTTACGACAACGGCGCGATCATCCGGGCGCTCGAAGCCGGCGAGATCGACCTGATCGCAGCCGGGCTGACGGTCACGCCCGAGCGGGCGCTGCACGTCAACTTCAGTAACCCCTATGCGACCGGCGGCATCGGCATCGCGAGCAACATCGAAACCACGGCCGAGGTCGGGACGCTCGAAGAGCTCAACGCGCCCGAGTACACGGTGGCCACCGTCGCCGACTCAGTCGCCGAGAACCTGGCGCAACGGATTCTGCCCCGCGCCACTCAGCGGTCGTTTCGCTCGGAGATCGATGCCAGCGAGGCGCTGGTCAACGGCGAAGTGGACGTCTATCTCGAACAGGAGCCCGTGCCGAATTATCTGGCGATCGAATACCGGCGGCAGGTCGACGCGCGCAGCGAGCCGCTGCTGCCTGCGCCGAGCGCCTTTGCCGTGACCAAGGGCGACCCGGACTTTCTCGCCTTTCTCAACGCCTGGATCGTGGCCCGCGAGGCGGACACCTGGCTGCCGACACTGCATCGACACTGGTTCCGGACACTCGAATGGCGCGACTGACGGCAATCGTCGGTCTCCTCACCGTTGCCTCGCTGCAGGCAGCGGCTCAGGATGGAGCCGAGGAAGCGGATCTGACCATTCCGCCGCAGATCTCCGATGCGCCGGCGCCCGGGGACGCGAGTCTGGAGCCTGCGCCGGAGGAACGCGAGGACATGCTCGAAGCCGTCGTGACCGGCGGGCAAACCGACTTCCGGCTGCCCGACCTCGGCACCAGCCTGCGCGACGACGAAGAGGAGCGGGACCCGAATCAACGGTTCGACGTGACGTTTCTGAACCTCTACGACCCCGACAACATCGACCCGGCGGAGGAAGCCTTTCCGAGCCTGGAAGAGAAACTCGGCGTCGGCATGCTCAGAATTTTCGAGGTGAGATTCCGCGGCCGCGAACGGGACTGACGCCCGCCATCACGCCGGCGGCAGCGGCATGCGCTCGTCGTCGCCCGGCACGGGTGGAAATCGCCCGGCCTCCCAGTCGGCTTTGGCAGCCTCGATGCGGGCCGGATCGCTCGCAACGAAGTTCCACCAGATGGCGCGCTCGCCCTCGAGCGGCTCGCCGCCGAGCAGCATGAGCATCGATTCCTGCGTGGCTCTGACCTCGCAACCGCGCTCGTTCGCGAGCACTAACAGGCGGCCCGATTCGTAGCCGTCCCCATCGATCTCGAGTTCGCCCGAGACGATATAGACCGCGCGCTCGCCCAGCTCGGGCCCGAGCGACAGAGTCCGACCGGCCGGGATTCGGGTCTCGATATAGAACAGCGGCGACGCGGTCTGCACGGGCGCCGTCGCGCCGAAGGCGGAGCCTGCGACAAGGCGAAGCGAAGCGCCGCCGATCTCGAGCATAGGCAAATCACTCGCCGCGACGTGCTCGAAGCTCGGTTCCAGCGATTCGGCGGCGGTCGGCAGTGCGACCCAGGCCTGCATGCCGTGGATTCGACTGGCCTCAATGCGCTCCGCTTCGGACGAACGCTCCGCATGCGTGATCCCGCGGGCCGACGTCATCCAGTTGAGCTCGCCCGGGCGAATCGGCTGCCTGAAACCGAGGCTATCGGCGTGCATGAGCTCGCCTTCGAAGAGCCAGGTCACTGTCGCAAGCCCGATGTGCGGATGCGGCGGCACGTCGAAGCCCTGCCCCGGTGGCAGGTCCGTTGCGATCAGGTGATCGAGAAAAATGAACGGACCGACCATCCGCCGGCGCGGTATCGGCCAGACGCGGTTGACCGTAAAGCCCCCGAGCGGCCGGAGCCGCGGACCGACGACGAGATCGACGACGGTATCCAGATGCCGCCGATCATCGATCGCTCGGCCGGACATCAGTCGGCCGCGGCCCCCTCGGGCAGCATGCAGAACGTGCAGAGCTTGTTGCCGTCCGGATCGCGGAAATAGGCGCCATAGAACTGACCGAAGCGCTGACCCGGCGCGCCCTCGTCCTGCCCGCCGAGCTCGAGTGCGCGAGCGTGCACAGCCTGGACCTGCTCGGGCCCCGACGCCGCCAGTGAGACCATCATGCCGTTGCCGACCGTCGCGGCATTGCCGTCGTAAGGCGTGCAGACACCGACTCCGGGCTGCCCTTCGCCGGCACTCCAGGCAACGAGCCGCTCGTTCTCCATGAAGCGCTTGCCGCCGAAGAAGCTCAGGATCTCGTCGTAGAAGCCCGCAGCGCGTTCCAGATCATTGGTGCCGATGGTGACGTAACCGATCATCCTTTCTTATCTCCCTTGTCAACGATGGCGCTCGCGGACGGGGCCGCGAGAACGGGGCGGCATAGGATAGCGAAGGGGGTTCGAGCGGGAAAGTCGGGCAGCTTTCTCCTGACGATGTTTCCGCGGAAACATCTCGGCCAGGCAAGTATCGCATCGAGGTGGCCGCAAGGAATCACCCTGAATGAGGCTCCTGTCATCTCATCCCATCCACGACTACAGAATCTGTAGTTGGTTCCTACAGATCCTGGACTAAAGGTCTCCTCCCCCATCGATCAGTATCTCTCCGTCCGATCTGAAAGGCAGATCGCAAGACCAAACGGAGAGAGCAATGGCACGACGAGAAAGCATTCGAGCGACGACGCGATGGGATGCCGGTGATGCAGGATGCAGCCGACTCATCGTCGGCGTCCGCCGGGAGCTCGAGCGGCTGGCGCCTGGCCACGTGCTGGAAGTCACGGCGCGGGACTCCGGCGCGAAGCTGGACCTTTTCGTCTGGTGCCGCATGACCGGCCATTCGCTCGAATCCGAAGCTCATCCGATCTACGTCATTCGACCGAGGCAGGCCGACGACGAACGGACACCAGGCTGAAGCAAACCAACATCACACACCCAAGGAGACTGTCATGAGCAAGAACCGAGAAATCGTCATCGTCAATTCACGCGGCCTCGACGACGAGCGTTCGTCCGTCGCCTGGAGCGTCGCCAACGCGGCCGTCGCCTCCGATATGGCCGTGACCGTATTCCTGGTCGCCGCCGGTGCCGACTGGGCGCGCAAAGGCGCAGCCGACGTTGCCCGCCCGAACCCCCTCGACCCGCCGATCGCCGAGATGATCGGCAACGTGCTCGCCAGCGGCGGCCGAATCCTCGTCTGCCCGCCGTGCGCAAAAGTGCGCGGTTACAACGAAGAGACCCTGATCGAAGGAGCGACGCTCGCCGGTGCTCCTGCAATGCTCGAGGTCGTGAATCGCGGAGCGGCAACCGTATCGTTCTAAGCGCCACGGGGTGATGCGGCAGCCCGACTCAGTCGGGCTGCCGCTCTCACAGTGACAGCGCTGCCATGCGAAAATTGCGACCCTGGACCGGCAGGATTCGGTTCTGAATGCGCGCGGCGCCGCCTATCAGTTGATGAGGTCGAACACGACGCGAGGGGCAAGAGAATAGTCTCCCGCCTGAGAACGGCCGGCAAACCGCCATTGCTCGGCGGCATCGACTGCGGCTTCATCGAAGACGCCGACCGGATCAGACGCCAGCACCGCAACATCGAGGACTGCGCCGCTTGAATCGACAAGGAGCTGCAAATCCACCCACCCCTCGACGCCATTACGAGCGGCCTCAGTGGGATAGAACGGAGCGTGGCGGTTGACGAGCGTAGCCGAACCCAAACCGCAAACGGGTAACACGGGATCGCAGCCAGACACCGTTGTCAGCAGAGCCTGCGAGCCAGATCGTTCGGCATCGGCGGCACAGCCGCTGATCAGAGTAACCAGGATTGCCACCAAACCAGATACAGTGAATCGACACTTCACTTCGGTTCTCCCTCTCTCTGCACGAGGCTACTCCTTTATACCTTGCTATTCAAGGTATATGGTGGCGTCGTGCGCAGCATCGCGGCCATTCCGACGCCGGCTTCGGGCCGTTTTACATAATTCGGAAGATTGGACATAACGCAGTAGAGGCTGCATTTTTGCTGGTCAGCCATTCTCGATTTGGACACAGCTGCACAGCGGCACGGGGGGAGCATAATGAGAAAACGGGCATATGTAGGGATCGGCACGCTACTCGCCTTCGTAGGTGCCTTAGGCCTCATCGAGACCGTCGGTGCGGCTCCAGACGGGTCTCAGCGGCTCAGGGGACTGGGTGGGCGAACGTTCTTCGTCGAAGTCTATGACGTCTTTGCCGATGAGTATTTCGACAACTGCTACACCTTCAACGCTGACGGAACCTGGATAGACCCCGTTTTCCCCGAAATCGGGAACTGGGTGCAGCATTCTGTCGGCGCCAAGACCAGTTACAGCGCAGAAGCATACGAAGACGACTATTTCTTGGGGTTCCCACTTCTTTTGGTCCAGGAAGGTGATGTAACGCCGGCCCGTGGCCGTGGGGTCCTTCAGTTGAAGGCGTATTCGCAGGCGATTTTCTTTTTCGGTGCCTCGGAGCTCGTCATCGGCGAATTTGAGTCAGTCGGCTACGAGGTCGATTCGTGCAGCGTCTGAACTGAGGCTGGTCCTTCCGCTCAGTCGATGCACAACTCGGTTTCGATGTAGCGCAGGAAAATAGACCTGTTCCTGCTCATCGTCCGAAAGAGCCGAGTCTTTCTGCAGGGCGCGGCTCCCCCTAATCGTGTAGGAGTCGCTCCGCGATCTCCGGATCGCATGCCACTCCGGATGGTTCAAGGTCGGGGCGATAATCCCACAACATACTCAGCGTGCCCGGAGCAGCAAGGCTCTCGGGGTCTTCCATTATGACTTCGTATCGAAGATGAAGGCGGTCTTCGGCGAGGGAAAAGCGCTCGACCAGGTGCTTGTCAGGACCGGACGCCACCCAGGCGAACGCGCCATGCGGGTGAGGCGTGAATGCAATCGTATCCACGACCAGAGTCTCGCCCTCCCACCGGCCGATGGAATGCCCGAGCAACGACGGTTCGGTGCCTGCGGGATGCTCTGCCACATCCATGCGGATGACGCGCTCCAGATTCTGACCCTGGGCTTCGAACCGCATCACCACGGTTTCTTCGCCGATCACGATTTCGCGGAGGTCGGGAAAAATCGAGACCAGGGGCAGCGGATAGTCCGCACAAACACCGAGCGAAGCTCCTGACTGACCGAGCGCATCCTGCAACGAGGCGCCGGCAGCGTCCGTGTATGGCCAGCTCATGAAGACCCCGAATATCCCCGTTAGCGCATCGCCACTCGGAGCCCAGCGCCCGGCCAGGCTATCTGCCTCTGTACTGACATCAGAACCGTAGGCGAACCCTGCGAATGGATGCAGAGGAATCCGCGTTCCGTCGCTTCGCGTCAGGCCGAGACCGAAGACTCTGGCTTCTGGACCGCGGCGGCCCGGATGCGCCTGTAACGCAACTTTCGAACCGATCGGAATCGCATCCTGGTCAACTCCCAACGCGCGCACCTCCGAAACCGACGCCACCTCGACCTCTTGAAGAAAGGACTCGCCGTTCTCACCGACAACCTCGAGCATCATGGCAATGTGCGGGTTCCGCCACTCCAACTCGACAATCGTGCCTTCTATGACAACTTCCACCGACATGTCATAGGGCGCCTGGCTGTGATGTGCGGATGCAGTGGCGCTCAGAAGCGCGCCGCCAACGAGAGAGAACGAACGGCGTCCGAGATTGGATCTGAAGGCTGTCATCATGGGGCCTAGCATGTTCTTGTGGAACGAACGCCCAACGTGGGTCGATTCGGCGATTTCACCATTCCGGCGAAGGCACCGCAATGCTCGTAACCGTCAGCATCGAAAGCCCCTCCAATGCCATTGAGTGAACGCCGGTCGCATCCGACATGAGATCGAGCTCGCTGTGCCCAGCGTGTTGCCAATCCAGCCGGCCACGGGCAACCTTCAAGGACACACCCGGCTTTGGATAGCGGGGCCCCGGCACGATACCCTTCGGAGCACCAAATGAAGGCCATCAAGAAATACCCCTCGCGAATCGAAGCGGACCTGGCAAGAATCGCGCTGGACGCAGCCGAGGTGCCGTCGGTTGTCGTGGGTATCGGTGTCGGCATGGAAGGCGGGATGGAGGGCGTTCAGCTACTGGTGCCGGATGACCAGGTCGAGGCGGCGCTGAAGATTCTTCAGGAGTCGTGACGGTCTGCCGCGACTACTGCGCTTCCAGCAGGTTGTCCACGGATGCGCCTGCCGCACGGATTTCTGCAGGCAACAAGGAGCGTTGTGATGCGTAGACACTTGCCGACTACGGAGGCGTAACCTAGCTCCCGCGGTCTCAGAGGATCGGGTTCGACGTGCGCTGTCTCAACGCTGATGATTTCGAGGCCTTCGCAGCACGAGTCAGCGTGGGCTATCTTCAAGTAGCGGTCTTACTCGGCCGGTGAAGCATCGCACCTCGCCAGGGAAAGTTGCTGCCGAAAAACCCCGAAACGCGAAGAACACTCAATTTTCGGGTTTCCAGGGGTCGAATGAGGGCTCCGGAATCTGTGCGCTTCGAACAGACTCATATGACGCGCCGGCCCCGAGAACGGCGTGATCCTCCCACCTTGCGCCGATGAACGACAACCCGACCGGCAGGCGCTCGACGGTGCCCATCGGCACAGTGAGATGAGGATAGCCGGCGATGGCTGGCAATGTGCCGGCTCCGACGGGGGCTCGCGAACTGTCGCCAAACACCAGATCCAGACTCCATGCGGGGCCGGTCGTCGGGGCGATCAGTAGTTCGACGTCGTTCTCCTCGAGCAATCGATCTATCCCATCTTCGCCGGCAAGTCTGAGCAGGTTGGCACGTGCTTTCCGGTAGGCCTCA
>JASFSD010000026.1:0-13292 GCA_050114575.1 Gammaproteobacteria bacterium
TCGCTCGCGCAGGTCGCCGAGGAAGGCGACTGGATCATTCGCGTCGGCACGCACGACGTCGATCCGAAATCGAGCAACAGCCCGGTCGTCAATGTCGATTCGGATACGCAGGTCACATTCGACTTCACGTACATGCTCTCGGACAACTGGGGAGTCGAAGTGCTGGCAGCACTGCCGTTCGAGCACAAAATCCGATTGACCGATGGCACCCACATCGGCAGCACCAAGCACTGTCAATCTCGGCTGGGTCTTCTAGGAAAGCGCTTTAGCGTGGCTCGACGGAGCCCACCGATCTACAGGGCCCCGTTATCCGCTGGCTCATGCCGATTCTCGAGGCAGTCGTACTCGTAGGCATGCACGCGCTTGTACTGGGTCACCCAAAGAATGGGCAGGACCAGGTAGTACGCGCTGACTATCGCACCCAGATCGGGACGCTCATTGCGACGCAGGCTGTAGCTTTGCTGCTCGCAGCCTTCTCTGCTCACGAGCACGTCCTGGCGCGAGAATGCCGGCCTTCGGTCCTCGTAATAGCCGTGCCCGGTGCCGATGTATTCGCCATTGACGTAGATTCGAGCGTCCGGATCGGAAACGCGAATGCTCGTGCCGCTCGAGCAGGCACCGAGGAGAGAAATGGTTAAGACCAGGAAAAGAACTCTCATTGCACTACCCCCGTTGGTAACGAGCGCCTGCAGTCTGCCCGGACACAGCTGAATCCGTCCTGAACCCGCAATTCGCCAAGAGCCAGTCTACAATTTACTATCTGCTCATGAATGATCCAGTCATTATTCGGAGAGGCGACGGGTTCGGGCTAACGGTCGCCACTCGCCGACGCACGGCCCGACTGAGACGCAGTGCGGGCCGCGTGCTCGCCGCCATCGCCATTTCCGGGGCTGTAATCGCGACCCTTCCGGCAAGCGCACAGTGGATCGGGTACCCGACCAAGGATGTGCCTCGCCGGGCCGACGGTTCGGTGGATATGTCCGCGCCGGCACCGAGACTGGCGGATGGCAAGCCCGATCTGTCGGGCATCTGGATTTCCGATGTCACACCCGAAGGCGAAGAAAGCCCGAGCGATCCTTTCGCTCTGTCCTCGGGGCGGCAGATGCAGGACATCGGCGTCGACCGGCCGGGCGGCCTGCCCTACCAGGACTGGCTCGTCCCTATCGTCGAGGAGCATACCGCGAATCTCGCGATCAACGACCCGCACATCCGCTGCCTTCCGGACAACTTCCTGCGCGCCTACGGCCTGCCGCATCTGCTCAAGTTCGTGCACACGCCGGATCTGCTCGTCGTGCTGAATGAAATGAACGCCGGCTACCGCCAGGTGTTCACCGATGGGCGCGCGCTGCCCGAGGATCCGACCCCGTCGTGGCAGGGCTATTCATCGGCGCGCTGGTCCGGCGACACGCTCGTCGTCGACACGATCGGCGTGCGTGACGGCACCTGGATCGACTGGAAAGGCAGCGTCATCACCGAGGCAGCGAAAGTGCGCGAAGAAATCCGGCGCCCCGACTTCGGGCACCTCGAAATCAGGGTGACGGTCGACGACCCTAGAGCCTACACGGAGCCCTGGACTGTGAACCTGAGGCAACGCATCGTCGTCGACGGAGAACTCATCGACGAGATCTGCCTCGAGAACGAGCAGTTCGTCGAGCGCATGGGGCTGCCGAACTAGGCCTGCGCGAAGGAACGGTTTGAGAGACGAGACGGCCCGAGAGACGAAGCAAGTGACGAGAATGGAAAAACGATGGATGCAACGACTCTCAGTGCTTGCGGTGCTCGCTGCGGGCAGCACCACAGCCAGCGCCCACCACTCGTTCCCGGCCCAGTACGACGCCGACAAGTCCGTCACGCTGACGGGCACGGTGACGGACGTGCAGTGGACCAACCCGCACATATTCATTTTCATCGACGTCACCGATGACGAGTCGGGCGAGGTCATCAATTGGGCACTGGAATTAGGCGGGCCGAATTCGTTGCTTCGCCTCGGCTGGAAGCGTGATTCACTGAAGCCGGGTGACGTCATCACGGTCGATGGCAGCCTCGCGCGCGACGGCAGCAACCTGGCCAATGCCGAAACGATCATTCTGACTGCCACCGGCCAGCGTATGCTGGCAGGCTCGAGCCGCGACGCCGCAACGCAGTAAGTCACGCGAGCCCGCGCCCGCGTCCGCGCCCGCGAATCAGTCCCGCGCAGGCTCGAGGTCCTCGGCCCAGTTCTGCACGATCACGACATGCAGTCGCCCGAATGGGCCAGTGCCAATGGCTCCGTCGTAATCGTCAGACGCGCGCGTGAGCAGAAACCGCTCGCCGTCCGGCATGACACTGTAGCTTCTCGGCGGCGCATCGATGAACTGATACCCGGTGATGTCGAACAAGGCTTCCGGGGGTGCAAAGTTGAAGTCGTTCCCAGCGTCGATCCGGGTCAGCATCATCTCGGTAGGGCTGCGGAAAAAGAGCTCGGTGTCGTCGACGCCCCAGACGGGCTCGGCGCCGCCGCCGGAGGAAATCAGCCATCTGCCCGCATCGACATCGGGGAACGGCCGGACATAGATCTCGTCCCGCCCGGATTCGTTCGACTGATAGGCCAGCCAGCGGCCGCTCGGCGACAGCGCCGGACGCCATAAGGAAGACTCGTTCGAGAGCAACGTCTCGTACTCAGCATCAACGCCCGGTGGCAGAAGCCCGATCTCGCTCACATTCCCGGCCCGCCAGCCGACGATCAGCGCGCCGTCCGGCGTATAGCCGAAAGCCGCTGTAGCCTGCAGACCGTCCAGAAGCGTCGTCGTTTCGCCGACACCGTCGGCACGGCGCCGCATTATCGCGCCCGCCCGATACGCAATCTGTCGCGAGTCCGGCGTCCAGACCGGGCCGTCGTTCGCTCCGGCCTCCGATGTCAGGCGAGTCAGCGTTCGTTGCGCCACGGACCAGACCCAGAGGCTCGTGTCCGACAGGTCGGGCGCAATGACCTGCACAGCAATTCGGGTTCCGTCGGGCGACACTATCGGACTCGTGCACACGCACGGCTCGATACCAAGCGGCTCCTCGTTGCCATTGCGATCGACGCTGACAATATTAGTCAATGCACGAGTGGCCTCGCCGCTGCGCGCATAGAGCAGCGTGCCGTCGGCGGAAACGCCATAGTTTGCTGTTGGTGTGCTCCTGAACTGTGCCCTGAGCACCCCGTCGGCGATGCGCTGCTCGATGCCGGCAGTGGTCAAGTTGCTGGCATCGAAGCCGACCGCATAGAGCTCATCGCCACGCGCGTAAACGAGATGATCGCTGGCCGTGAAGCGAGGGTCGTTGCCACCTTCGACGAGCACGGTACGAGTACCGCTTGTTATCGACTCGACGACGATCGTGCCGCCGTCCCAGTCGTTGCGATCGAGTGACGAGCTGAACAGTATCGAATCGCCATCCGGCAGGAGCGTCGGGCCGTAGAGAAACTCACCATCGCGCGCTGCAATCACGAGGTCGCGCTCACCGCCGTCAGGTGCCACGCGGACGATGCCTTCGGCGTTGCTGAAATAGACGCGTCCGTCGTAGCCCCAGCTCACGCTACTGAGAGAAGTTCCGAGATCGTCGGTTATCAGTTGCGGAGCACCGCCATTGGCCGGAACCCGCACCAGCGTCGCACGATCTCCGGGGGCAAATCCGATCCAGGCGCCATCCGGCGAGAAAAAAGGAGCTCGTGAAAACATGCCCTCGGTACCGGCAACGAGCCGTGGCTCGATCTGGCTCATCTCGCGCAGATAGATGCCCCGGAGCGTGCTGAAAGCCAAACGACGCCCGTTCGGCGCAAGAGCCAGAAAAGGGCCCTGCGTATCACCCAGAATGACGTCCGCGGGGCTCATCCAGTCGAAACGGTTGACGGCCCCGGCTTCGAGATCCGGACCCGCGGTCCAGCCGCCCCAGCGGACGATGACTGCCGTAATCAGAACGGCGGCGGCAATCGGAAGCGCGCGCCGCAAGACCGGCTGTGGCTGAGTACTGCTGCCCGAATCGTCGGACTGCGCCACGGCGAACTCGCCCTTGAGGCTGAGCCTGACATCACCGATATGGCGAATCCGCTCGCGCGGGTTCTTTTTCAGGCACAGCTCAATCGTTCTGATGACGGTGGCCGGAATGGACGCCGGCAGCGCTGCGAAATTCGCCTCGCGTTCGAGGATGCGCGCCAGCGTCGTCGTCACGTCTTCGCCGGCAAAGGCCGGCTGACCCGTCAGCATCTCGTAGAGCACGCAGCCGAAAGCCCAGACGTCGGCGCGCTCGTCGACCGCACGACCCCTGGCCTGCTCCGGGCTCATGTAGGCTGCCGTGCCGAGCAATACGCCGGCTTCAGTCAGCGCCGGCGTCAATAGTGTTGGCGACTGCCCACCACTGACCGTGCCTTTCGCATCCGGCACCTTGGCGATACCGAAGTCGAGGAGCTTAGCGAGACCATCGGGCGTCAGTTGCACATTTGCGGGTTTGAGATCGCGGTGAACGATGCCCTGCCCGTGCGCGGCCTCGAGCGCGTCGATAACCTGCAGCGCGATCTCGAGCGCCTCGTCACTCGGTATCGGTCCGGCCGCGATCCGGTCCGCCAGCGTCGGTCCATCGACAAGCTCCATGACGATGGCCAGCGTCTGACCGCTTCGTTCGAGACCGTAGACCTGGGCGATGTTGGCGTGATTCAGCGAGGCCAGCGTCTTCGCCTCACGCTCGAAGCGAGCGACACGGTCGGCGTCGGCCGCGAACGACTCGGGCAGAATCTTGATCGCGACCTGCCGCTCGAGCGAGGTATCGGTCGCCCGATAGACCTCACCCATGCCACCGGCGCCGAGCTTTCCGGTAATGTCGTAGCTACCCAGTCTTGTGCCGGCCTCGAGCGTCATCGCCTGCTCAACACCCCCGCGAGTAATTGGATCGATTTTCGCTCAGGCGAAGAATTTCGCGATCGTCGGCCGATAACGGTCCATATCGACCAGAAATGCGTCGTGACCCTGCAGCGATTCGAACTCATGATACTCGACAGTGCGGCCATTACCGGAAAGGCCATCAGCCAGTTCCTGCTGCTGCTGGATCGGGAACAGGAAGTCGGTTTTGACACCGATGACGAGGGCCCGTTTGACCTTGACCTTGCCGAGCGCGCCCGCGACCGTGGCGCCATGGTCCGCCAGGTCGAACAGATCGCTCGCGCGTGAGAGATAGAGGTAACAATTAGCGTCGAACTGACCGACAAACTTCTTCGCATGATGCTCGAGATACGATTCGACCTCGAAATTCATCCCGAAAGGATCGCCCCTCGTGTACTCGGCGCCAACCCGCTCGCGGCCGAAGCGCAACCGCCACTCTTCAGCTGAACGATAGGTGATCATCCCGAGCTTGCGTGCGAGCCGCATACCGAGCAAAGGCTGTGCATCCTTAGCGTAATTGCCACCCCTCCAGGCCGGGTCCTTGCGAATCATCTCGCGCTGCAGCGACCTGAGCGCAATCGAAAACGGCAGTGAGCGAGTCCCCGTCGACATCAGCACCATCGAGTCGGCCAGTCCCGGAAACAGCATCTCGAACGCAAGCGAGGTCATGCCGCCCATTGATGGGCCGACAGTCGCTTGCAGCCGCTCGATTCCCAGATACCTGAGCGTCTCGTGGCCGGCGCGGGCGACGTCCTCGAGCGACAGAACGGGAAAGCTCAGCCGGTAGAGCTCACCAGTCTTCGGGTCGATCGACGCGGGTCCCGTCGAGCCGAAACAGCTGCCCAGCGAGTTGATGCAGATGACGAAGAATCGGCGCGTGTCGATCGGCTTGCCTGGCCCGATGATTTCCTCCCACCAGCCCGGTGTCGGATCGTCCAGACTCGATGCCGCATGCGCCGACGGCGAGAGCCCGGTGAAGATCAGGATGGCATTGCTGCGGTCCTGGTCGAGTTGACCCCAGGTCTCGTAAGCGATCGTCGGCGAGACGAGGTGCCCGCCGAGACGCATCGGAAAGTCGCCAGCGGCGATGAAGTGTCGGCGTGCGGCCGTCACGAAGTCCCCCAAAGCTCATCGAGCGCTGCAGTTTAAAGCCCACTCGAAGACCCGCTTGTAACTTATCGTTATGACAATAGATCGCGACACACGGGTCGGACTGGCGAGTCATTTGCTATGGCGGATGACTCGCTGTCGCCGGCGGCGCTGACGCGGTGTCAAGACGTTGCGTCGGCCGGCGAACGGGTTCTCACCGGTGCGAAACTCGATCCGAACGGGTGTACCGACGAGCTTGAGCGCCTTGCGAAAACTGTTCTCGAGGTAGCGCTGATAGCGCGCCGGGACGCGCGAGGCCTGGCTGCCGTGGATGACGATCAGCGGCGGGTAACGCCCTCCCTGGTGCGCGTAACGCAGCCGAATGCGCCGACCGCGCACGATGGGTGGCGGATGCGCCGCCGTCGCCCGCTCGAGCAGCTCGTTCAGTCTCGGGGTCGGGATCTGCCGGCCGGCGGATTCGTATGCGCGCATGGCCGATGCAACGAGTTCGGCGATGCCGCTGCCATGCAGAGCAGACAGGTGTCGAACCTCGGCATAGGCGACGAACTCGAGCTGTCGATCGACTTCACGCTCCACGCGCCGGCGCGCCGGGATCTCCATGCCGTCCCACTTGTTGATGCCGATGACGAGCGCACTGCCGCGGTTCTGCGCGAGACCGATCAGATGCAGATCCTGATCGGTGACCCCTTCGCGAGCATCGATGAGCACGATGACGACACCGGCATCGTCGATTGCCTTCAGCGATTGAACGACGCTGAACTTCTCGACCGCCTCGTCGATGCGTGCCCGCCGGCGAATGCCGGCGGTGTCGATGAGCTCGAAGCGATGCCCTTCACGCTCGCAGGGAACGACGATGCTGTCGCGCGTCGTGCCCGGTGTCGGTGACGTCACCAGGCGATCGCTGCCGATCAGGCGGTTGATGAGCGTCGACTTGCCGACGTTCGGCCGGCCGATGACGGCAAGCCGCGGCACGTCGTCGTCGGCGGGCTCGGGCGCAGGCTCCAGATCGAAAGGCTCGAGCACGTGCTGCACGAGCTTGCCGATTCCCTGGCCATGCCGCGCCGCGATGACAGCCGGCTCACCGAGGCCGAGGCCGTGGAATTCCGCGGCCGCCATCTCCGGCGCCAGGCCTTCCGACTTGTTGACGGCGAGCGTGACGGGCTTGCCGGAGCGGCGTAAACGTTCAGCAATCGCGAGATCGTCGGCGGTCGCGCCGTCGTGCTGGTCGACGACGAGCACGAGCGCGTCGGCCTCGTCGAGCGCATAGGCGACCTGGCGGTCGACGCGGGGGTCGATCTCTTCCTCGCCGACGCCGCCGAGACCACCGGTGTCGATGACGACGTAACGGGCGCCCTCGTGCACGGCGATGCCGTAGCGCCGGTCACGCGTAACGCCCGGCTGGTCGGCCACCAGCGCGTCACGCGAACGCGTCAGCTGATTGAAGAGGGTCGACTTACCGACATTGGGTCGACCGACGAGCGCGACGGCTGGCAGCATTCTCGTACTCCAACCTGTTACGACCCGTCGACGATCTGCAGAGCGGCGAGCGTCCCGTCTTCCGATTGAACGAACAGCAGGGGCCCGAGTGCCAGCGGCTGCGCCGTGATCTGCCCGGACCCAACGCGATGACGCGCAAGAAAATTGCCGTTGCCGGCGCTCATGAAGTGAATGTAGCCCTGATAGTCGGCAACGACGACGGTTTCGCGAAAGCGGCTCGCGGCCGTGACGTCGCGGAGCCGGAGCCCCTCCTGCCGCCAGACTTCGTTGCCGTTCAGGCGATTCAGCGCGACCACGCTGCCGACGTCGCTGGTCACATACACGTTCTGAATGTCGACGCCGATCCCGGTGAAGGAGGAAAAGTCGCGTTCCCACAGAACGGCGCCCGAAGTCAGGTCGATGGCTGCGGCCCTGCCCTGGAAGGTCGCCGCGTACACGTCGTTGCCGAACACCTCGAGGTCGACGCCGACATCGACGAGCCGATCGATCTCGGATCGTCCCGCAGGAGTCGCCAGCTGAATCTCCCAGTTGGGCTGCCCGAACTCCATATCGTAGTTGCCGACGCGCCCGTTATCGAAACCGGCAATGACATTCTCGCCGATGACGATCGGCGAGCTGTTGCCGCGCAGCGTCAGCGTCGGCAACGATTGAATCATGGTCCAGAGCTCGCTGCCGTCCTCGACCGCGAGCGTCGTCAGCCTGCCGTCGACGCTGCGAAACGAGACGCCGTCGTCGTCGACGACCGGTGCAGCCAGAACCTCGCTGCCGACGTCTTCGGTCCAGACCTCGTCGCCGGTTTCGGCATCGAGCGCGAGCAGCGTGCCGTCGCTGGTTCCGAACACGAGGATGCCACCGCCGACGCCGGGGCCGGCTGCGAGCCGGCTGCCCGTCTCGTGCGACCAGATCAGCGTGCCGTCCTGGAGATTGAAGGCCGCGGCGGTTCCGTCGTGGGCGCCGGCAAAGATCAACCTGCCGTCGGTCGCCGGCCCGAGGCCGAGACGAAGCCGTTCACTGCCCTCGCCGACGCGGGTGCTCCAGACCTCACGAATTTCGAGCGCCGGGTCGAACTCGATGAGATCTGCAGGCGGCTCGACAGTGTCTTTATTGCCACACGCACTGAGCCCGCTCGCGACGAGCAAAGTCCAAAGCAGTGACCTCATCCCCCGTCTCCCGATTCGGCGGAATCGGGCTCACTTGCCTGGATCAGGTCGTTCAGCTTGAGCTGCACGTACTCGCTGTCTACGGTGCCGTTGACAGCGCCGAACAGCGCGTCGGTGTAGGCGCTGATCGCAGCCTCGGTGTTTCCATTCGCCGCGTGGATGTCGCCACGCACCTCACTGAAACGCGCTTCGAAATCGCCGGCATCGGCGACGTTGAGGACGTCGAGCGCGCGATCGAACTGCTCGTCGTACGCCAGTACGCGGGCGAGTCGCAGGCGCGCGATGTTGACGATACCGGGGTCGCTGCTGTTCGCAATTACGGTCTCGAGCTCGCTGATGGCGCGCTCCGGGTCGCGAATCAGATTGTCCCGGGCAATCAGCAACCTGGCCTGGTCGGTGTAGCCGCTCGAAGAGAAATTGGTCGTGAGCTGTTCCAGCAGGAGGTCGGCCATCTCGCGGTCGTCGTCGTTCACGGACTGCACGAGCCGCTCGTAAACTCCGGCCGCCTGCTCGGCGACCCGAATCTGGTAGGCCTGATACTGGTTCCAGCCAAAGTAGCCAAGGCCGGCGAGCAAGGCGCCGCCCACGAGATACCAGCCGTTCTCCCGCCACCACTGCCGGATGAGCTCGATCTGTTGTTGATCTGAAAGGTTTTCGTCCATGGCGGGGCTATTCTAACGGCTAAGCAGCGCGCTGAGCGCTTCCGCGAGCTCCGGTTCGGTCAGCGACTGCTGCCCGAGGTCCTCGCGCAAATCCTTGAAGCTGACCTGGCCGCGGGAAATCTCGTCATCCCCGAGTATCAGCGCATATCGAGCACCCGACCTGTCGGCGCGCTTGAGCTGCGCCTTCAGCCCGGACGCCGACTGAGCGAGGACCACCTTGAGCCCTGGAATGCCGCGGCGCAGCGACTCGGCCAGCGCGAAACCCTTGCGCCTTGCCGCGTCGCCGACAGCAACGACACAGGCGTGCGGCGCCTGCTCGGCCGGCTCCTGCCCCTCGGCGCGCATGACCTCGACGACCCGCTCGATACCGAGGGCCCAGCCCACGGCCGGCGTCGGCCGCCCGCCGAGCTCGGCGATCAGCCCATCGTAGCGGCCGCCGGAACAGATGGCGCTCTGCGCGCCGAGCTTGTCCGTCACCCATTCGAAGACCGTGCGCGAATAGTAGTCGAGACCCCGCACGAGCCGCGGATTGATGACGAAGTCGACACCGACGGCGGCGAGCAGCGCCTTGACGGTTTCGAAATGGTCTCTCGACTCCTCGTCCAGAGAGTCTGCCAGCAGCGGCGCGCCCGCGACGAGCTCCCTCATCTCGGGATTCTTGCTGTCGAGAATGCGCAGCGGATTGCGCTCCAGGCGTCTCAAGCTGTCCTCGTCGAGCCGGTCCCGGTGCGCCGAGAAATAGCCGACGAGCTCGCGCTTGTACTCGACGCGTGATTCGGGCGTGCCGAGCGAATTGATCTCGAGCGTCACGCTTTCGATACCGAGTGCTTCCCAGAGCCTGGCCGAGATGACGATCAGCTCGGCGTCGATCTCGGGCTCGCCGAAACCCAGCGCCTCGATGTTCAGCTGATGAAACTGACGATAGCGCCCTTTCTGCGGCCGCTCGTGTCGAAACATCGGCCCGGTGCACCAGAGCTTCTGCTGCTGGTTGTGCAACAGTCCGTTGCTCAGCCCTGCGCGGACGACTCCGGCTGTGGCCTCGGGGCGCATCGTGATCTGGTCGCCGTTACGGTCCTCGAAGGTATACATCTCCTTCTCGACGATGTCCGTGGCTTCGCCGATCGAGCGGCTGAAGAGCTCGGTCCGCTCGAGCACCGGGATGCGGATCTGCCGATAACCGTAACCGTTGAAGAGTCGCGCAGCGTTGGACTCGACGCGTTCCCAGTAGGGTGCGTCCGCCGGCAAGACGTCGTTCATGCCCCTGACGGGCTGGATAAGCTTCGTCATGAAACCAGATTGGATCCCGAACCGAGCGTGAACCACAACAGGATCGAGGCGACCACCGCGAGCAGCACGATCCCGGCCACAATCCACGGCGCGTTGCTGCGCTGGTCTCGCAGCCTGAATTCAGTCAACGGCCGGATGTCGACGTTCGGGTTGCCGGCCGAGCCGTCGTAGTCAGCCAGAAGCTCGTCGACGTCGAGGCCGAGCCTGGCACCGTACTGCTTGAGGTAACCCTTAGCGAAAACCGGCGCCCCGAGCGCGTCGAGTTGATCGCGTTCCAGTGCCTCGAGAAGCTCGGCGCTGATCCGAAGCTCCGCTTCCACGGCTTCGATCGACAGCTCCTGAGACTCGCGCGCGCTCTTCAGCTTGACGCCGAGAGTCTTTGCCGCATTCGCGTCCTGCGCTTCGGTCTCCTGCGCCTTACTAGCCACCATCTCGCTCGATATCTCGCAGCTGACTCAGTGCCGGCGAACCGGGAAACTCGCGCGCGAGCCTGTCGGCGCACCCTGCAGCCCCCTGGTTGGAATTGAGTTGCGTTTCGATGACATAGCAGGACAAGTAGTCCTCCGCCTGGAGCTGACCGCTTCGCTCCAGCCGCTGCCAGAACGCCCGGCCCTGCAGGTAATTGGACGTCCGGATCGAGAGGTCGATCATCCCGCGCAATGCCGTCCCGTTGGAGGCGTCGACATCGAGCGCCCTGCGCAGATACGCCTCACTGGCCTCGACGTCGCCACCGCCCAACGCGCAGGTTGCCGCGTTCATGACCGGGGTCAGCGTGGCTGCGCCGCGCAACACACCGATGGCCCGCTCGAAGTACGGCTCGGCGTCGTCCCAGCGGTTCTGCAGGCACAGGAACACGGCGTAACCGTTCTGAGTATCGGCGTCCCGCGGGGCGAGCTGAGTCGCTCGCCTATGATGCTCCTCGGCGAGATCGAGCTCCCCGGTCTGGGTATAGGCAATCGCAATGGTGCGATGCGCATCGGCGTTTCTCGGCTGAATGTCGATCGCCCGCTGCAACGAGTCGATCGCAAGATCGGGGCGTTCTTCCTGCAGATAACCGATGCCCAGCGCGAGATTCGCCTCGACCTGCTCGGCATCCGATGCGGGCTCCTGGGTGATGGCGCCTTCAGTAACACACCCGGTTGCCGCAAAAGCGCTGGCGATCAGAATACCGACTGCTGGGATCTTCATGAGCTCGTGCTCCCCGATAATTTTTCACTCAACCTGGTACGCCTCAGGTCCCGGACTTGCCCGGCAAGTTGGCCGCAGGCGGCCGCGATATCGTCGCCGCGAGGGCGGCGGAACGTCGCCACAATACCCGCGGAGTTCAAAGTCTGCCAGAAGGCGTCCATCGCTGCCTGACTCGAGCAGCGAAAGGGCGTGCCGGCGAAGCTGTTGAACGGGATCAGATTGACCTTCGCCGGGCGGTTGCGCAGCAGCCGAATCAGCTCTCGGGCCTGGCCGACACTGTCGTTCACGCCGTCGAGCATGACGTATTCGAAGGTGACCTGTCGCGAAGCAAGTACTTCGGCGTACTGCCAGCACGCGTCGAGCAACTCGGCGATCGGGTGGCGCCGATTGATCGGCACGAGCTCGTCGCGCAAGTCGTCGGTGGGCGCATGCAGGGACACCGCGAGCGCCACGTTACAGTCGCTGGCCAGACGCCGGATCTGCGGCACGAGACCGGCGGTCGAGATCGTCACTCGCCGGCGCGACAGGCCATAGGCGTGATCGTCGAGCAGCAGACGCGTGGCGGCAACGACGTTGCGGTAATTGGCGAGCGGCTCACCCATCCCCATGAACACGACGTTGCTGATCTCTGCGGACGCCGCAGCGCTCGCGAACGCAACCTGCCCGAGGATCTCGGCGGCGCTCAGGTTTCGGTTGAACCCCTGCTGCGCCGTCGCGCAGAACGCGCAGTCGAGTGCGCAGCCGGCCTGCGATGATATACAAAGCGTGTTGCGGCGCGGTTCCGGAATAAGCACGGCTTCGACGGCCTGCCCGCCACCCACGTCCAGTAGCCACTTGATCGTACCGTCCTCGGACTCGGTCTGGCGCGCGAGCGACGGTGTCGCGAGCGTGGCGACGCTCTTGAGCTCCTCGCGCAATGCCAGGCTCAGGTCCGTCATTGCATCGAAATCGAGCACGTGCCGCCGATGCATCCAGTGCATCAGCTGGCGGGCCCGGTACGGGCGCTGGCCGATGGACTCGACGAACGAGAGCAGCTCGTCGCTGGAATAACCGAGCAGGTTCGGCTTCCGAGCCTCGGGGGCTTCGACGATTAGCGGGTTCGCGGACAAAGCTCTCCCTCGTCGAAGAAAAACGTGATCTCTGTCGCCGCCGTATCGGGACCGTCCGAACCATGGACGACGTTTTCCTCGATCGAGCTCGCGTAATCGGCGCGGATCGTGCCCGGTGCCGCATCGGCGGGGTTGGTCGCGCCCATGATCTCGCGGTTCCTGGCAATCGCATTGTCGCCTTCGAGCACCTGCACGACGACCGGGCCCGACGTCATGTAGCTGACGAGATCAGGAAAGAACGGGCGCTCCTTGTGCACGGCGTAGAAGCCCTCGGCCTGCTCTTTCGTCAGATGCAGCATCTTGGCAGCAACGATTTTCAAGCCTCCCTGCTCGAAGCGGCGATAGACCTCGCCGATCAGATTCTTCTCGACGCCGTCCGGCTTG